>JBBKXO010000255.1:0-7550 GCA_037969525.1 Burkholderiales bacterium
AGGGTGGTTTCGAAGTACGTGGCGCAGGCAACAAGGCGGAAATTGTCGCGGCGCTGGGCAAGACACCCCCTGACCTGATCATCATGGATGTCGAACTGCGTGACACAGTCGGTCTCGACGTGCTCGGCAAACTGCACGAGCACCCACAATTCAAAAGTACGCCGATAATCGTAGTGACGGCGCGTGCCGAGCGCGACGACATCGTCGCGGCACTGGCTTACGGCGCCTCCGGCTATCTCAACAAACCGGTCAAACCTGTAACCCTGCTCCGCTACGCCAAGGATGCGCTGGGACTGCCTTGATTAAGGGACGTAAAGGTTTCGCAATCGGTTTCAGTGCCGGCCTTTACTTGATTTCCCCGGCTTAACTTACTGTTTGCGTTTATCTGCCTGCTGCGCATGGCGCCCCAGAAAAGCCTCCACCGTCCGCACCCATTCGGGTTGAGAAAACAGGAAGCTGTCGTTATGGCCGCCATGCATCTCCAGCAGTGACCTGTCGCCTTTCACGGCTGCATGCAATCGCTCACCATGAGCAAACGGCACGATTTCATCATTCCGGCTGTGCGCGATCAGCACCGGTCCTTTGTAACCGCGCAAATATTCCAGTGTGTCATACCGAAAACGACTGATCCACCGCACCGGCAACCAGGGATAGATTTCAGCTCCCAGATCAGGAACTGAGGTAAAAGCGGAAACCATCACCAGCGCACGCGGATGTACACGTGAGGCGAGTTCCGCCGCAACTGCACCGCCCAGCGATTCGCCAAGGACTATGATTTCGCCGGCCTGCAGGCCCCGCTGATTCTCAAGCCAGCGCCAAGCCGCGTGTGCGTCGGCGTAAGTGCCACTCTCCGAAGGTTTACCGGTGCTCGCTCCGTAACCGCGATAATCAATCATTAGCACCGCATATCCCATTGCAGAAAAATGCGGCAGATAATCAATGCGATCAGCGATACTGCCGGCATTGCCATGCAGCAACAATACCGTGCCCCGGGGAGAGGTGATCATGGCGGGCACCCACCACGCGGCCAGTGATTCGCCGTCTTCAGTCGCAATGCGAACATTCTCGAACGGCAGCTTGACATGCGCCGGCGTCGCCACAGAAGAGCCGCCAATACGGGGGAAATAAACCAGCCGGTCCTGGGTCAACCAGACCACAAAGACCAGGGCGCCATATCCGACAGCAATCGCATAAAGTACATGCAGCAGCATGCGATTCAGCGCTGCCATTGCAATGGCGGCTCGTCGAGCGCCGCTGCCTGCTCGCGTAATGCCAGTACATGATCCTGCCAGTAACGCTGAGTATTGAAAAACGGGAAATTTGCCGGGAACGCCGGATCATCCCAGCGCCGTGCCAGCCATCCTGCATATTGCACGATGCGCAGCGTGCGCAGCGCCTCGATCAGCACCAACTCGGCCGGATCAAAATCATAGAATTCGCAATACCCCTCAAGCAGAGCCGCCAGCTGCAATTGCTGCGCTGATCGATCACCCGACAGGCACATCCACAGATCCTGCGCCGCGGGCCCCATGCGCGCATCGTCCAGATCGACAAAGTGCGGGCCGGCGTCGGTCCACAGGATGTTGCCGGCATGACAATCGCCATGCAGTCGCAAACTACGCACCTGCCCCGCCATCGTCCATCGCCGTTCGACGCGTTCCAGTACATCCGCAACCACGCTGGAATAGGCGTCGTACAGATCCTCTGGCACCAGACCGCTGTCGAGTACGTACTGCGCGGGCTCATGGCCGAAACTGTCAATGTCGAGGTCCGGGCGATGAACAAAACGCTGCAGCGCGCCCACCGCATGGATGCGCGCGATGAAACGCCCCAGCCATTGCAGGGTATCCGCATCTTCAAATTCGGGCGTGCGCCCGCCGCGGCGGGGATAAAGCACAAACTGGAATGCGCCATGTTCATGGCGCGTGCGGCCGCCGAACTGCAGGGGTGCCACCACCGGAATTTCCCGCGCTGCGAGCTCCAGCGCGTAATCATGTTCCTCCTGTATGGCAGCCGAACTCCACCGCTGCGGACGGTAAAACTTGGCCACCAACGCAGTGTCGTCTTCCAGCCAGACCTGATAAACCCGGTTCTCGTAGCTGTTCAGTGCCTGCAGACGACCGTCACAGCGGACGCCGCAGACCCCTTCGACTGCGTCCAGTATGAAGTCCGGGGTAAGTGATTGATATGGGGCCATGATGTTTCCGCTCCGCACCATATCACAGCAGCTTGCGAGACCACGTCCGCAACGCGCGCGATTACTGAATGAAGGTGGACTTACCGGAAACGCCAGGTCAATCCGGTTATCGCCTGTAAAGTATTGGCGCCGCCGTCCATGACATTGCGCATCACACCAATCGCCAGGTCCAGGTTGCTGTCAGGCGAGTAGACAGCACCGACCTCAACGTAACCCATACGCGCATTGGCGACGCGATCCGGGTTCGTCACAAGGCCCGCATCAAGCGCCAATTTCCACTTAGTGGTTACATCCCAGACGGTTGCCACCGACAATATATGAGTGGTACGGCGCTCTGCTGCGTTAAGCACGGCATCGGAATAATTCGCGCGATTGACCACAAGGTTGGCGTGCACGGCCCCGAAACCGGTTTCTTGCGTCATCATCAATCCAACGCCGTATGAAGTCCGCGCCATGCCCAGCCCCCTCGCTTCACGATTGCCTGAAACAGGCAATCGCATCTCCGGTTTGAAGGCGAAGCTCAGTTTGCTGGTGTCATTCTCGTAGAAGCGCCATTTGGCGCCAATGGCCGTGTTGCCCCATCCGCTCTCTGCTGCCGCCGGCAAATCCGGAATAATTTTCTGGCTGACAAGTCCGAAATACAGATCCAGTGCGTTCGTTATGCCTCGTGCGTATACCAGGGGCACAGCGTGCGTGGTGATTCGAGAACCTGGCGCTCTGTCCAAGGTCCGATTGTAGGCCACTTCGACCTGGTTTCCGCCCTCTCCCTGCGTACCAGTATCGTCGGTTACCAACGGCTGGAAGGCCCAGCCGTTGGCGGACAGCATGCACAGATAGAAGAACGGCAAGTGTGCGCAGCAAGTCCAATGAAATTTAGAAGAAATGATCAAGCTCCTTTTGATGCAGCAGATAATACATTTTTCCGTCTAAACGTTCGCCAGTTCATGCAAGCATGCCACTGAGCTATCAAAGGTGTACGGGCTCAGCTATTCCGCACTTGCGCACGCGCATGGTCACCAGCAAAACGGGCAGCAACAAAGGTCATGCCCCGATCCAGTACTGCAGGCAGCGCATGGTCGACGACTGATATGTCGCGCACCTGACAATCAGCCAGTGCGCGGTCAAAAACCTGCGCGACCTCGCCAATTTCATCCAGCGGATGTAAAGGCCAGCAAAATCCTTCCAGCAGTGCATCATCGAATGGCGAACTCAGGCTCAGGCGCAGTTCTCCGGCACCGCCTTCCATGTGGTGTGCGGAATAAACCGCCTGCGGATCACCCACGCTCATCCGGAAATGCCTTACGGTATTGCCCAGAAACAGGCTCAGCGCCGCCTCAAGCTGGGCACATCGACCAACCCAGGCTGCTCGGGCCAGCGATTGTGGAGGACGCGGCAGCGGCAGAATCTCCACGCCAGGCTGCGCCAGTTGCCGTGCCAGTTCCCGCGTCAGTGGCATGCCCCAGGTACCGATATTCGCGGCAGACTCCAGGAAAGACGGCAGGTGCTGCGGGGCAATGCCGGCGCCGACCAGAAAACGCAGATGCACCTGCTCACGGCCGGGGGTCACTACTATCGGCTCTGGCGGCAAGACTTCAGCCACCGCGCGTTCCGCCGGATTACGCGTGGCACGCCAGAGCATGGAGGGTGAAAGCGCCTCCAGCGCAGCAGCACTACACAGCGCATTACCCAGTCCAAAGTTACGCGTGACGCCGACAGCGCCGTGTTTTTCCAGCAGTTCCACAATGCCGGCAATCTCAGGCACCGTACCCGGCAGCGTAGCTGGTGCACGCGACCCCGCGACTATGACCACGGGTATCGCGAAGAGCCGCAGTCCGACACTCCCGTCACTGTCATCGATCACCGTCGCCATGGCCCGCCAGATTCGACGCGCAAGAGCCGGTTCGGCCCCCTGCAGCGCAAACCGGATTTGCGCGTCATCGGCTGCGGCCAGCGCCTGACGTAATGCCGCTGCCAGCGGCTCTGCAGCGCCGTTGCGAGCCGCATCCCGCAACGGACCCGTTAACGGCTTCCTGTTCCGCGGGTCCGGCAACTTCTCAATATCGCTCATCAGCGACCGGCCCTGCTGTTAATCAACGCGGGCACCCGAATCCTTCACAACTTTTGCCCACTTCGCGTAATCCGCTTTCACCACGCGCGAGAAATCTGCGCTCGATCCGCCGACGGCATCAGCGCCCCGTGCGTTAAGCAGCTTGACCAGTTCCGGCGCACCCAGTGCTGCATTCAACTCCCTGTTGATGCGGCTGACTGCTGCCACTGGCGATCCGGCCGGCGCAAAAATTCCGAACCAGTTGATGACCTCGTACCCTGTAACGGTCTCGGCAATGGCCGGCAGTTCTGGGAAAGCTGCGGATCGCCGCGGACTGGTCACCGCCAGACCGCGCAGCTTGCCGGTCATGACCTGCGGCGACAGCGGCACGGCGCTGGCGATCGTCAATCCGATGCGCCCGCCCAGCATGTCCGTAACCAGCGGCCCCGTGCCTTTGTAAGGAATGTGTTCCATGCGCACGCCTGCCATCGTCTTGAACAGTTCGACTGCCAGATGGCTGGACGATCCGCTGCCTGCAGAACCGTAGTTGACCCGGCCGGGGTTTGCCTTGGCGTAGTCAATCAACTCGCGCACTGACTGCGCGGGAAACGACGGTGCCGACACCATCATCAACGGCACGGCGACAAACTGCACCACCGGGGTAAAGTCCTTGATCGCGTCATAAGTCACTTTACGCAGATGCGGATTAATCACATGCGGAATGGATGAAAAAAGCAGCGTATAGCCATCAGTATTGGCCTTGGCTGCTATTTCTGTGGCTATGAGACCTCCGGCCCCGCCGCGGTTGTCCACGACCACTTGTTGTCCCAGACGATCGGTAAGATGCTGGGCTGCTATGCGCCCCAGCGTGTCGGCCGCGCCTCCCGGAGGAAAGCCCACAATAAGCCGCAATGGACGATCGGGATACACCGTCGCTGCAACGGCCATCCCCAGCTGCGTCGCGATGATCGCTGCTGCAGCAAACAAAGGACCTGCAAACCTGATTTTCATTTCCGCTCCCTGTATTCGTGGTGACTACGATGACTCGACCATCCGCACTCAGAGCATCAAGTGTGCCGCGGTCAATATCGCCTCGATGAGCTGTTACCAGCCCAATACGTATGCGGGACGACGCGGATCCGCACCACCGTGCAGCACGCCCTGCTGGATATCGTTGACGATGGTGCACACCGAGCCCGCAAGCCAGGTCATGTCATCCCACCAATACAACTTGTGGCCCATGGCCGCCAATGTGTCACCCGTTTCACGTGCGATGCGTGATTCCAGGTACAGGCGGCCTGGAAAATACGGATGCGGTTCGAACGAGCCCGGGTAGCTGTAATTGGCGAAGCGTGGCGCTTCCACCGCATCCTGTACACCCATGCCGAACACATTGACGTTCAGGAATACCTGGATCATGGCCTGAATCTGCACGTCCCCACCCGGACTGCCGAACGGCATGTACGCCTTGCCGTTTTTCAGCGCCAGCGCCGGATTCGGCGTCAGCCGCGGGCGTTTCCCCGGCGCCACGGACGACGGATGCGTGGGATCAGCCCACGACTGCGTACCACGTCCCGAACACAGGATCCCGACGCCGGGAATCAGCGGCGTCTTGTCCGAACCATCGGAAGGGGTTGCCGAGAACGCGTTGCCGTGGCGGTCGATTACGCACACATACGAGGTATCACCCGGCCCCGGCGCCTCTTCGGATTGCGGTGCCGGCATGCAGCGGTTGGCGATGGTTGCCAGCGATTTGGGGTCTCCCGCAGGCGGCATTTCCGGCCATGCCCGGTCGTCATTGATCAGCGAACGCCGCCAGGCCGCGTATTTATCCGACAGCAGACCGGCAATCGGCACCTTGACGAATTTGGGATCGCCGAAGTGATGATGGCGGTCGGCAAACGCCAATTTCAGCGCTTCGGTGACGACGTGGATGTATTGCGGCGAGTTGTGCCCCAGCGCCTTCAAGTCATAGCCCTTGAGGATGTTCAGTGCCATCGGCAACGCTGGCCCCTGCGACCAGGGTCCACAGGCGTGCAACTCAATGTTGCCAAAGCGTGATTTCACCGTCGGTTCAAAATTGACCTTGAAGTCCGCAAAATCCTCGTAACGCATCAGACCGCCCTGCTGCGTGATCCATTTAGTAACGTCGCGTGCAATGTCGCCCTTGTAGAAGGCGTCCCGCGCCGCCTGCAATCCTGCCTTGCGCCCCTTGCGTTTGCCCCGCCGTTCCTGATCGACCATGTACTGCAATGTGCGCCCGAGATCCGCCTGCACGAACACTTTGCCCGGCACCGGCGGACGGCCACCCGGCATGTACACGCGCTTGCTGGACGGCCAGCGCGTGTAGGCGTCGGTGTTGTCGGCTATGAACTGCGACATCAGCGGATACATCGGAAAACCCTCACTGGCGAAGCGTATGGCTGCCGCCGCAACTTCACCGAAACTCATGGTGCCGAAGCGCGACAGCGAAGTGATCCACGCATCGGGAGCGGCCGGCACCACGCAGCGATCCACACCGGGCGGAATCTTGCCGCCGTGTTTTTTCAGGAAATAATCCGGCGTCACTGCGCGCGGCCAGACACCCAGCCCGTCGATTGAGTGCACCTTGCGATCCTTGGCGGTGAAAATGATCTGTGGAGCCACACCGCCAATATTGACCTTCTCGGTCTGCAACACGCCTATCGCCAGTCCCGCGGCAACGCCGGCATCAATGGCATTACCACCGGCCTCGAGAATTTCAAAGGCCGTATGTGCCGCGAGATAATGACCTGCCGCAACGACATGGCGGGTGCCCATGATGGTCATGCTTTTGCTCGTCATACCTGTGTCTCCCCGGAAAACGCCCCGTGCGGGGCGTACTAATTTTACTCTGTATGTTCAACCCGGAAGAACCGCAGAACAATTCCACCATGCGGCCGTCGCTCCGGCCTCGCAACCCGTCATTGTGAAAAACTGACTGACGTTGAGACATTACCAGAACAATAAAAATGCCGTCAGGTCCCGGTAACCACTGCCAACCCATAAGGAACATTGACAGCGGCTGCGGTCGCCGCCTTTTATGCCTCATACATTCCGTCAGTTGCAGCTCCGTTCACATCCGAAGCGCTACAAAATGAAACCGGCAGCTATCCGACGCAGCACAAATGCGGCGGGCTTGGTAAACTCGCCCGCTTGTTCATACACCCGGTTTGCAACTCTGCTGCAGACCCATCCTAGGAGAGCATCAATATGATGAGCGCACGATTCTGGATTGCCCTGACCGCCGGCATCCTTGCCCTGAACACCCCCACACACGCCCAAAAC
>JBBKXO010000256.1:0-5816 GCA_037969525.1 Burkholderiales bacterium
CACCACTGCGCTCGAGGTGATAAGCGTCGAGCAGCAGGCCGCAGGCAGGATGCGCGGCCTGCGCATGGATTTCCTGCGCAATCTCGAGCCGGTTCACGCTCTGATGCGCAGAACTGTACTCATAGGCAATACGCAGGCCGTGTGCCGCCACCACGTCGGCCGCGGCACGCAGATTCTCCGCCGCCGCGCGCACACTGCCGGTGTGCTGCCCGGTCGCGGTCATGATCATGTCGCAGCCTACGGCTTTGGCGATGATGCAGGTTTCCTCCAGCACATCCATCAGCCGCCGGTGATCATCACCCTGCGCAAACAACAGGCCGTACTCGGTGCCTGTCGTTGCGACCGCAATGCCGGTATCATGAATCAAGCGAATCACGTCTTCACGCTGCAGGCCCTGCCGGTAGCACTGCACGATGTCGCTGCGGCGTATTTCAACGGCATTCCAGCCGGTATCGCGCGCAATGCGCAACGCATCGGCGAACGGCGTCGATTCCAGCGTCCAGGTGTGCAATGCGAGACGTTTCGCGAACAGATCAAGCGGATTTGAAAAAGACATGCGATGCGCCGGCCGGATTGGAGTAGTATTTTAATATGTCCTCGCCGCAACCGTCGTCGCGGCAGCCGTATTGCGGCCGCTTCGCACCTTCCCCCACCGGACCCCTGCATTTCGGATCACTGATCTCGGCAGTCGGCAGTTATCTCGACGCGCGCGCGAACAACGGCACCTGGCTGGTCCGCATGGAAGACCTTGACCAGCCGCGCACCGTTGACGGGGCCGCCGATCAAATCCTGCATACGCTCGAAGCCCTGGGCATGGGCTGGGACGGCGACATCCTCTATCAAAGCACGCGCGACGAGCCCTACCGTGCTGCCATTGATAAGCTGAAATCAAAAAAACTCGTATATCCCTGCGCCTGCAGTCGTCGCGAAATCGCCGATTCCGCCGTAAACGGAATCGACGGCCCGGTTTACCCGGGTACCTGCCGCAAGGGCCTGCTGGCAGGTCGTGCCATGCGCGCCGAACGCGTACTGACCAACGGCACGCGTATCGAATTCAAGGATGCCATACAGGGCGTAAACAGCCAAAATATCGAACGCCATATCGGCGATTTTGTACTCAAGCGCGCCGACGGACTGCATGCCTACCAACTGGCAGTGGTAGTGGACGACGCCGAACAGGGCATTACCGATGTCGTGCGGGGCGCCGACCTGCTTGATTCGACCCCGCGGCAGATCTACCTGCAGCAACTGCTCGGCCTGGCCACGCCGCGTTATGCGCACCTGCCGGTGGCCGTCAACGTCATTGGCGAAAAACTCTCCAAGCAGACCCTGGCACCGCCGGTCGACAGTGCGTCACCGGTGACGGTGCTGAATGCGGCGCTCGTCTTTCTCGGACAACAGCCCGCGGGCGATTGCGCAGCGGATGACACGGATGCGTTCTGGAAATTTGCCATCGCGAACTGGCGTTTGGCGAAAGTGCCACGCACGCGCGCCATCCATGCGCCGAACTGACACGCGTTAGTATTTACCCGGCCGGAACACCTCGACTTCGGCCAGCATCACCCGCACCGAAAAATGCTGCGAAAATTCCTCCAGCACCTTCTGCGCAATCGTCTCGGCAGTCGCGCGTTCACAGATGATTTTCATGTCGATGGTGCGGTCCGTCTCGCCGACCCCTTCACGATGGCGCTCCCCGTCGACGGCAAAACTGCCGCCGCGCACCTCGTGCACGGTGTAGCCGTGGGCGCCCAGCTTTCTGAGCAGTGCAACCAGCCGCGCTTCAAGCACGAACTCGGCGATGATGGTCAACTGGCAGCGGCGGTGGGTCTGTGAATTCATGTTGCACTCCCCAGTATCGTCAGCAGCGGAATATTGACGAACACATTAAACGGAAACGTCACCGCCAGTGCGGCAGAAATGCCTAAAGCAGGATTGGCTTCCGGCACGGCCATGCGCATGGCCGCAGGCGCGGCGATGTACGACGCGCTCGCGACCATCACCGCGAACAGCGTGGCGCCGCCCGGCGTCAACCCCAGCACCCAGGTGCCGCAGAAAAGGCCACCAACACCCAGCACCAGCGGTGCAGCCAGCGCAAAAACCACCAGCCGGTGGCCGGCGCGCCGCAGGTCGGGCACGCGCCCGCCCACGACCAGACCCAGTTCCAGCAGGAACAGGGCCAGCACGCCGCGGAACAGGTCGCCGAACAGCGGTTTCAACGACGCGTAACCGTCGTCACCGATGACCGCGCCGATGACAATGCCGCCGGCGAGCAGCACGATGCCCTTGTTCACCATCACTTCGCGCAGTATTGGTGCGCCGCCAAGGCCGCCCGCTCGCGCCAGGATCACGCCGGCGATGATACCCGGCGCTTCCATCAGGGCCAGCAGCACCGGCATGAAACTTTCAGTCGGAATGCTACGCCGGTCGAGATAGGCGGCGGCAATGGCAAAAGTCACCACCGAAACCGAACCGTAATGCGCGGCCACGCTCGCGGCATCGGCGCGCACCAGGCGCACCAGGTGCCGCAACACCGGAAATAACACGAACGGCAACGCAAAGCTCAGCGCGATCGTCGCCAATGCCGGCCACGCCACAGCCATCAGTGGCTCCTGTGACAGCGCGACGCCGCCCTTGAGGCCGATCGCGAGCAGCAGGTAAATCGACAGCGCCTCGTAAACCGGCTCCGGAAACCGCAGATCCGAACGTGCCAGCCGCGCGATGACACCCAGCGCGAACAACAGAATCAGCGGATCCATGCCCGCCGCGCTAAATCACGTGTTGCGCGCGCAGCGCAGTGATGGCCTGGGCTTCGTAACCCAGTTCGCCGAGGATGGCGTCGGTGTCGGCGCCCACCGGACGCGGTGGCGTATCAGCGCGCGGGCCGTCATGCGCAAAGCTGAATGGTGACAATGGCACTTTGAGATCCTTGGCAAACCCTGTGACATCGGGAGGAAAGCTGTGAAACAGGCTGCGCGATGCGGTCTGCGCCTCGGCGAGACATTCCGGCACAGTCCGCACCCGCCCCGCCGGCGCACCTGCCTCGTTGAACAGCGGCTCCCATTCCGCCGCCGGACGCGACATCAGTTTCTCCTGCATCAATGCCCGCAGCGCGGGTATGTGGTCACGTCGCGCTGCCCCCGTGGCAAACCGCGGATCGTCATTCAGTGCCGTCAGCCCCAGCACCTTGAGCAGTCCCTGATGCTGATGTTCCTCGTTGATGGCGAACGCGATCAGGCCGTCAGCTGTGTTGAACGTCGTTGACGCCGGTGAGCGGCTGGCCGCGTCGTTGCCACCTTGTTTCGGTGCGGCGCCGGTGTTGAGATAGGCCGTCACCACCGAGGCCATCAGGATCATGTTGGTATCGAGCATCGACAGATCAATGTACTGGCCCTTGCCGGTACGCTGTTTCTGGAACAGCGCTGCCGACACCGCATACGCCGCGGCCAACCCGGTCGAATAATCGATGATGGGCGGACCCGCCTTGAGCGGGCCGGTCTCCGTGGTACCAGTCACGCTCATGAAGCCCGACCAGGCCTGGATCACGCTGTCATAGGCCGGGTGTGACTGCTTGGGTCCCGTATTGCCATAGGCGGTGATCGACATGAAGATCACTTCGGGATTCACCTTCTTCACCGCGTCATAGCCGATCCCGCGCTTTTCGGCAGAGCCGCTGCGCAGGTTCTGCACCACCACGTCACATTCCGCAGCCAGTTTCAGAAATACATCACGGCCTTCGGGCTTATTGAGATCCAGCGACAGGAAGCGCTTGTTCGACGACTGGGTCATGAAACCCAGCGACATGCCCTGCTGGCCGAATGAGGGATCGGCTTCGGTACGCCAGCGCACGGATTCGCCCTTGCCCGGCGGTTCTATCTTGATGACCTCCGCGCCCAGCAGCGCCAATTGGTAGGCGCAGAACGGCCCCGCCAGCACGCGTGTGAGATCCAGTACTTTGATTCCTGCAAAAGCCCGTTGATCGGCCATCATGATTTCCCCCGTAATAACGAGGACATGATAACAAGGCATCCTGCAGCGCCGGGGCTGCAGTTCACAATGCGCTAGGGCTTACGCACGACGCCGACCTGCAGCGGGCGCGATTTTTCGGCGGCAACGCGGGTCATCAATTCCCTGATTTTCGGTACGACGGCCTGCGCCGCTTCTTCACCCGCAGCGAGATTCGCGAGCTTGTGTGAAAAATCGGTGATACGCCCGCGCACGGTCTGCGGCCGGATGACTATGTCCGCCTGCTGTGCGTCGATGGAACCGCGCCACGACACATCAACCGCGATGACGATATCCGCCCCCATGTCACGCGCCACTGACGCCGGCACGCGGCTGGCAACACCGCCATCGACATATTCGGTGCCGCGGATCAGCACCGGCCAGAACAGTTTCGGTACGCTGGCCGAGGCACGCACCGCGAGCCCGGTATTGCCGCGGTTGAATATCGTCATGCGACTGGTCACCCGCTCCGCAGCAACCACCGCAAATGGTTTCGATAATGCCTCGATCGGCCGGTTGCGCAGCATGTCGTTGATGTAGTTCTGCAGGCGCCCGCCCTCAATCATGGCGGGGCCGAACAGGGTGAAGTCGAGCAAATCGTTGTCTTCAATTTCGAGGGCCGCGGATTCAAGTGCGGCAGCACGCATACCCCCCGCGTGCAACGCGGCGACCACGGCCCCGGAGCTGACGCCAACGATGACATCCACCTCGATGCCGGCCTGCTCGATGGCCTTGAGCACGCCGACATGTGCGAACCCGCGCGACCCGCCGGCGCCCAGCACCAGCCCGATAACCGGCCGCGATGCCTCCACGCGGACCAGCGGAGCCGCATAGGGCGCGTCGGCTGCGGTGTAATTGACAGGCGCGGTGGCACATCCGGCCAGCACACCGACGGTCAGCGCGAGCAGATACTTAATTACCGGGAATTTGAGGGAAATACGCATGGTTCGAGTGTGAGATGACCATGGGTTTCAGTCAAGGTTCCCGGTAATCCCCGGTCCAACGCAGCACAGCGGCCAATTTGGTCCTGGAAATCCAGTTGCCTTGCTGCAGCAAACACTACAGAATCCGCATCGCTTTTGGTACCCGAAACAAACCGTCTTCTGGAGAACTAGTCATGCGTTTCACCCGCAATCTGATACTGGCGCTGGCTGCAACACTGGGCCTGAGCGTCATTCCTTCCGCGTTTTCCGCCCAGGAATACCCCAGCCGCCCCATCCGTCTGATCGTACCCAATGCCGCAGGCAGTTCGGTTGATACCCTGGGCCGGATCTTCGCCAATGCCCTGACCGTGAGCTCCGGGCAACAAGTGGTTGTCGACAATCGCGCCGGCGCCGGCGGCATTATCGGCATGGAAATCGGCAAGGACGCCGCACCCGACGGCTACACCCTGGTTTCAGCATCCACCGCCGCCATGGTCATCGGGCCGCACATCCACAAGAAGCTGCCCTTTGATCCGCTGAAAGATTACGAATTCATTTCGCTGTTTGGCATCACACCGAACATACTGGTCGTCAATCCCTCGCTGCCCGTAAAAACCATCAAGGAATTGCTCGATTACAACAAAAGCAAGGCTGGCAATGTCAATATGGCCTCAGCTGGCGTCGGCTCGCAGAGTCATCTGGCGGGCGTAATGTTCATGAAATTGAGCGGCACCCAGTCGCTGCACGTACCCTACAAGGGCGGCGGCGCTTCAGTCGCGGCCACGGTGGCCGGTGAATCCCAGTGGACCATCACGCCGGCGCCTGCCGTTGCCGGCATGATCAAATCGGGAAAGTTGCGCGCCATAGCCCACAGCCTGCCCGGCAAGTCTG
>JBBKXO010000257.1:0-13473 GCA_037969525.1 Burkholderiales bacterium
TGTCTGTCGTTGCATATTTTGTGTTGCGGACGTACAGAGCTTCTATCATTGATGAATGATGGCAGTCTGTCAATCTGCCTGCCGATTTTAATGACCGGCGCTTGTCACTGCGGCCATCAATTGGTAATGTCACGGGCTCGCGTTGCGGTTGGATTTCCGATCGCGCAGCACTTAACTCAGGAAAGTCAGCGTATGAAAGCCAATGTAATCAAGCTGGACAAGCAGGGCGCGCCAGAAGTCATGCACCTGGAGTCGATTGATATTGCAGCGCCGGCCGCGGGCGAAGTGCTGATCCGGCAGTCTGCCATTGGACTGAACTTTATGGACGTATATCAGCGTGGCGGACAGTATCCGCTGACCCTGCCCAGCGGCCTCGGTCTTGAGGGCGCCGGTAAAGTAGAAGCCATCGGTGCCAACGTCAGCGGTTTAAAGGTCGGAGATCGTGTTTGTTATGGCGGCAGCGCCCCCGGCGGCTATGCCGACGTGCGACTGATGCCGGCAGACCGGCTGATCAAGTTGCCGGACGATATTTCGGATGAACAGGCGGCGGCGATCCTGATGAAGGGCATGACCGTTGAATACCTGATGCAGCGCTGCTATCCCGTGAAGCGCGGCGAAACGGTGCTGTTCCATGCGGCTGCCGGCGGCGTCGGACTGATTGCCGGTCAATGGGGCAAAGCGCTGGGCGCAACCATGATCGGTGTGGCCGGCGGCCCGGAAAAATGTGCGCTGGCTAAAGCGCATGGTTATGCGCACGTGATCGACCGCAAATCCGAAGATATCGCCGCGCGCGTCAGGGAGATTACCGGCGGCGCCGGTGTGCCGGTGGTGTTCGATTCGGTGGGCAAGGAATCATTCGACGCCTCCCTCAAATCACTGGCGCCACGTGGTTATTTTGTATGTTTCGGCAGCACCACCGGTGCGCCGCCCGCGATTGAAGCCGCAACGCTGCAGAAAATGGGCTCCCTGTATTTCACGCGCCCGACGCTCGCCACTTATGCTGCCAAGCGCGACGATCTGGTGATGTCGGCCAACGCGGTGTTCGAGATGGTGCGCAAAGGCGCAGTCAAGGTTCATATCGGGCAGCGTTACAAGCTGGCCGATGTGGTCAAAGCGCACAGCGCACTCGAATCCGGTCGCACCCAGGGTTCGTCGGTGCTGACCCCCTGAGTTGGCAGTACAGGCATAAAAAAAGCCCGGCTTGCCGGGCTTTTTTAACTTTGGACGAAAGAGGTCAGTTGGCCTGGAGTCCTGCCGCCTTGGCGAGTTGTGCAAACTCTTCCACCTGCTTGCGGATGAAGCTGGCGTATTCGTCCAGGGACTTGCTGGCGACCAGTTGTATGCCGCGTTCGCCGAAACGATTGCGTGTTTCAGGAACAGCCACTGCCTTGGCCACGTCGCTGCGGAGCTTTTCGAGGATGTCGCGCGGGGTGCCGGCAGGCGCCATCAGGCCGTTGAATGTCGTATCGACATAACCTTTAACCCCCGACTCGTCGATGGTCGGCACATCGGGAAACAGCGGCGAGCGGGCCAGGCTGGTGACGCCCAGAGCGCGCAGCCGCCCGGCCTTGATGTAGGCAGCGGAGGTGCTGACCTGGTCGAACATCAGCATGATCTGGCCACCCACGAGGTCGCTGGTTGCCGGCGCGTTGCCCTTGTAGGGCACGTGCAGCATTTTGATGCCAGCCTTGCGGCTGATCAGTTCAGCCGCGACGTGGCCGGTGGAGCCGATGCCGGAAGAGCCGTAGCTCAGTTCTCCCGGGCGTTTCTTGGCGAGCGCAATCAGTTCCTTGATTGATTTCACCGGCAGTGCCGGGTTGACTGACAACACCATCGGAATGTCGCAGGTCTGGGATACGCCCACGAAGTCCTTGACCGGATCGTATCCGGCATCGGCGATGAGCGCCGGAACGCGGGTGTAGGTGTTGGACATGGCGAGCAGCGTATAGCCGTCCGGTGCGGCGGACTTCACATACTTGGTGCCGAGGATGGCGCTGGCGCCGGGGCGGTTTTCGACGATCACCTGCTGTCCGATGAACTTCGACAGTTGATCAGCGACTGCACGGGCGACGATGTCCTGATTGCCGCCAGCCGCCAGCGGATTGACGATGCGGACGACCTTGTTTGGATAGGGACCAGACTGGGCGGTAACTGGCAATGCCGATAAAGACAGTAAGGTGGCGGCGACAGCGATAGCGGCATGTTTCATGGTGATCCTCCTGGGAATTTTTATTCTGAATACAATGGTTAAGAGCAATAAGGGTGAAGCAATAAGGCGGACGCTGGCAAATCAAGTCGTCACGCTGACTATGCGCCGCTCGTTGATGGATTGCAGTACCGCGTTCGTTACCGCCACTGTATAGAGGCTGTCTTCGCCGTCCGGCAGCAGGCTGCGATTTCCGCGCATATCGGCCTCAAAAGCCAGTACCTGCAGATCGTAGGCCGGGCTCACCGGGAAACGTTCTTCCACCGCACCTTTGGCGTCGCGTACCGTGATGACATGCTCCTTGGCGAATCGCAGTGCGGAAGTGATCAATGTCGCCTTGTCACCCTCGATGATCAGATTGTTTTCCGCGCTGGCCACTTCGCGGGTCGCTTTCGCCAGTGCGTGGCAGTCGCCTTCAAGGCGGCCGAGTACGGTCATGGTGTCGTCCGGCAGTTTCTGGCGGCGGTCGGGATGGGTGAAGGCGGACACTTCAACAAAGCGCTGGCCGCTGACGAACTGGATCAGGTCAAGCAGGTGCACGCCGACATCGAATATGACGCCGCTTTGCTCGAAATCCTGGCGCCATGAAATCCGGGAGCCGACCGCGGATGCGCGCTCCAGGGAAATTTCCGCCAGACGACCGAGGCGCCCGGACTGTACGATCTCGCGTGCCCTGACGATGGCGGCATCCAGACGGATCTGGTGCGCGATGCGCAGCACAACACCGGCGTCGCTGCAGGCTTTGACCATTTCCCGTGCATGTGCGGTTTTCATCGCAAACGGTTTTTCGCACAGGATATGTTTGCCGGCGCGTGCAGCTGCCAGCACGGCTTCATAGTGCATGGCATTGGGCAACGCGATGTACACCGCGTCTACAGCGCTATCACTGAGCAGGCCCGCCAGATCCTTGTGCGCGCGTTCGACATTGAATTTTTCGGCAAAGGCGCGGCTTTTCTCCGGTGTGCTGCCGAGGCAGGCGACCAGTTGTGAACCGGGACTTTTGACGATGCCCGGGGCTACGTAATCCGTGGCCACCCAGCCCAGGCCGACCACGCCCCAGCCTACAGGCTTTTGCTTGCTGCCCAATGTATTCCCTCCACGAGACGTGCAGCGCTAAGCCGCGTTGATGTTTTAAATGACGCTTTCCATGACCTGCACCTCGACCAGCGTGCCCGGCGTGACATTGCCCTGTTCGGTGGGCAGGATGATGAAACAATTGGCCTCGGACATGGAGCGCAGAATGCCGGAGCCCTGTTCGCCGGTGACGCGTACGCTCAGGTTGCCAGCGTCGTCGCGCGACAGGATGCCGCGCTGGAATTCGGTGCGGCCCGGCGACTTTTTCAGGGTTGAAGTGCAGGGCACCTTGAATGTGGGCAGCGGTTCAATCGGATCGCGCCCTGAGAGCTTCAGCAGCGCGTCGCGCACGAACTGGTAAAACGTCACCATTACCGATACCGGGTTGCCGGGCAGTCCGAAGAAATGCGCGTTGCCGATCTTGCCGTAGGCCAGCGGGCGGCCGGGTTTCATGGCGATTTTCCAGAACACGACTTCGCCCAACTGGTTCAGCAACTCCTTGACGAAATCGGCTTCACCCACGGACACGCCGCCGCTGGTGATGACCACATCGGCAACGCTTGCGGCTTCGCGAAAGGCGGCCTCGAGCAGCTTGGGATCGTCGCGGATGACGCCCATGTCGATGATTTCGCAGCCCAGCCGCGTCAGCATGCCGTAGAGGGTATAGCGGTTGCTGTCGTAAATCTGGCCTGCACCCAGCGGCGTGCCGATGGCCACGAGTTCATCACCGGTGGAGAAAAACGCGACACGCAATTTGCGGTAGACCGAAACTTCGGCGATGCCCAGTGAGGCGATGAGGCCGATTTCGGCAGGACGCAAGGGCTGGCCACGACGCAATGCCGGCTGGCCCTGCTGCAGATCCTCACCGGCACGGCGCAGGTTCTGATTCTTGCGGTGGCCGTCGCCTATGGTGACCTGGCCGTCTTTGGCTTCAGCATGCTCCTGCATGACGATGGTGTCGGCACCCTGCGGCACCACGCCACCGGTCATGATGCGCACTGCCTGGCCGGCGGTGACGCTGCCGTTGAAGGGCGCGCCGGCGAATGAAGTGCCGGTAACCTTGAGCGTGACTTTGCTGTCGCTCTTCAAATCGGCAAAACGCACCGCATAGCCGTCCATCGCCGAATTGTCGTGCGACGGTACCGCCACCGGTGAAATCACGTCGTCGGCGAGTACGCGTCCCAGTGCAGCACGCACGGCGACGCGCTCGATGGTGCCGACCGGCGACAGGAACCGCGCAATGACTTCGCGCGCCTTGGGCACCGGCATGGAATTCGGATCGTAATCGTCTGCGCAGGACAGCTCACGCAATGTGGGTATGGCAGTGCTCATGGATCGGTCCTCGACTGCAGGGTGCGGAAGCGCCTGATTTTATCAGGCAGGCTGCAGGGCTATTCCAGTATTTCCGTGGCCGGCCGCCAGTCCAGTGTGCCGCCGGCCTGGTAACCGGCGAGTTTGTTGACCAGTTTCTGGAAGGCCGGACTTTCGATGCGGGCCAACAGGGCGCTCACCCGCGGCTGACGGAGTGCAGTGCTGCGGGCCGCGAAATAGTAATGCTCCTGCACCACGGGCACGAAGTCGAGGTGGTGCTCGCGCGCGGCCGCCTCTATGCCGAAGCCGGCGTCCGCCATGCCACTGGCCACAGTGGCGGCGACGGCGGCATGGGTAAACTCCTCGTGCGCATAACCGTGGATGGCGCCGGGCCGCAGGCCGTGCTGTGCCAGCAGAAAATCGAAACACAGTCGCGTGCCGGATCCCGTTTGGCGGTTGACGAAACGCACGCCCCGGCGTGCGAGGTCGGCGATGGTGGCAAGCTTTTTGGGATTGCCAGTGGCGACCATCAACCCCTGGGTGCGGTCGAACAGGCGCGCAACGCGCAGCGACTTCAGGCGTAGCCAGGGCCGCAGCTGGGCGGTGAGTACGCTGGCTTCGGGCATGACCGGGAGGTGAAATCCGGCGAGATCACATTGTTTGCGGCGCAATGCGGCCAGGCAATCCAGGCTGCCCTGGAAATGCAGTTCCAGCGCAGTGCCGGTGTCGTCCTGCATCAGGTCGCGCAAGCGGGCGAGTGCGAGATCGTGGCTGGCATGCACCACCACTGCCTTGGCATCGGTGGCGGGCAGCGCGCTTCCCAGCGTATCGCGCAGACGGGCTTCGCCTTCACGGATTGCCGCCGCCAGCGGTCCGCTGGCGTCCACCAGTCCGGCCAGCAGCCGCTCAGCCAGTGGAGACAGGCGGGTGCCGCGGCCCTGCTGGGCGAGGACCAGAGGCTCGCCCAATTCGTTGGACGCAGATTCCAGCAGCCCCCAGGCATGCCGATAGGACAGGCCGGCGGTTTTGGCGGCGCCCTGCAGATTGCCGAGGCGGGCGATGGACTCCAGCAGTACGACCAGTCGCGGCTCCATGGTCAGACCCTCGATGGTCCAGCGGACTTCCCCGGAGATCTTCATGGATATGTTTCTTTTTGCATATTGAATGATGATTTTATACGCATAAAATCAATGTCTTTCAAGTATTGCAAAGAATTACATGAATAGTATGGGGGAGGCGTTCAGCGAGGCGTGGCGATTGCTGGCGGGGTTCGATGCCGAACTGGCGCAGGTCGTCGGACTGAGCCTGCAGGTCAGCATCACTGCGGTAGTGTTGGCGACGTTGCTGGGATTGCCGCTGGGCGCGGCCATCGCCGTGGGCCGTTTTCCCGGGCGCCAGACGCTGATTGTATTGCTCAACGCCCTGATGGGCCTGCCACCGGTGGTCGTCGGGCTGGTGGTCTATCTGTTGCTGTCGCGCGCCGGGCCGCTGGGCAGCCTCGGCATCCTGTTTACGCCACAAGCCATGATCATTGCCCAGACCATATTGATCGCCCCGATCATTGCCGCCTTGTCGCGCCAGAGCATCGAGGACGCCTGGCGTGAATACGACGAGCAACTGCGATCGCTGGGCGCGCGCCGGCTGACGGCGGCGATGACCCTGATCTGGGACACCCGGTTCTCGCTGCTGACCATCGTGCTCGCCGGTTTCGGTCGCGCCGCAGCCGAGGTCGGGGCGGTGATGATCGTCGGCGGCAATATCGACGGCGTGACCCGGGTGATGACTACTACCATAGCGCTGGAGACCAGCAAGGGCGATCTGCCGCTGGCACTGGGGCTGGGCATCGTGCTGATCGGGCTGGTGCTGCTGTTGAATGCGCTGGCGGCGATCATCCGCGAGCTGGCGCTGCGGCGCTACGGTTAAGCCATGCTGCCACTCGAACTGAAAGAATTAACTTATACGGTCGGCACTGCGCAGATCATCTGCGGTATTTCTGCGCGCATCCTTGCCGGACCGCGGACGGTGATCCTCGGTCCCAATGGCGCCGGCAAAAGCGTGCTGATGCGGCTGTGCCATGGGCTGCTGGAGCCCACCACCGGGCGCATCGTCTGGCAGGGCGCAAAAAACGGCGATGTGCGCCGCCATCAGGCGATGGTGTTCCAGCGTCCGGTGATGCTGCGGCGTTCGGCGCTGGCCAACGTGATGTACGGGCTGAAACTCGCCGGCAAATCGCGCAGTGAATGCGAGCTGCGCGCCATGGACGTGCTGGAGGTCGTGGGCCTGGCGCAGCACGCGGCGCGGCCGGCACGGGTGCTGTCCGGCGGTGAACAGCAGCGCCTCGCGATGGCGCGGGCCTGGGCGTTGGGGCCGGATGTGCTGTTCCTCGATGAGCCGACGGCGAACCTTGATCCGGCGGCGGCACAGGACATCGAGAACATTATCAATGCGATACACGCTTCCGGCACCAAAATCATCATGACCACGCACAACCTCGGCCAGGCACGGCGACTGGGTGACGAAATCCTGTTTTTGAGCAACGGCCGGCTGATGGAACACACGCCCATCGACCGGTTTTTCAAGAATCCCGCTTCAGTCGAGGCAGCGGCTTTCATCAAGGGAGAATTGCCATGGCAGTAGCGCGAGGGGCAAGTGCAGCAGCAGGAACAATCATTCGACGGGTAATGCTGGCGTTGATGTTGTTGGGTGTACTGCAGGGTCCGCTGGCCTGGGCACAGCAGAAATCCATCACCGTGGCATCGACGACATCCACCGAAAACTCGGGCTTGTTCAAGCACATTCTGCCGCTGTTCAAAAGCAGGACCGGGATCGATGTGCGCGTGGTGGCGCAGGGCACCGGCCAGGCATTGGATACCGGCAGGCGCGGCGACGCCGACGTGGTGTTTGTGCATGACCGGGTCAAGGAACTGTCGCTGGTGAAGGATGGTGCTTTCGTCAATCGCCACGATGTGATGTACAACGACTTTGTCGTGGTCGGACCCAAAGCGGATCCGGCCGGGGTTGCCGGCGGCAAGGATGTTGCGGCGGCATTAAAGCAAATCTCCGCCGCCAAGGCGCCGTTCGCTTCGCGCGGCGACAAGAGTGGCACACATGCTGCTGAACTGCGGCTGTGGCAGGCCGCTGGTGTTGATGCCGCCGGCGGCAAGGGCAGCTGGTACCGTGAAACCGGATCGGGCATGGGGGCGACGCTGAATACCGCCTCCGCGATGAATGCCTACGCGTTGACTGACCGCGGCACCTGGCTGTCGTTCAAGAACAAGGGTGAACTGGCCATCGCGGTCGAAGGCGACAAACGGCTGTTCAACCAGTACGGCGTGATGCTGGTCAACCCGGCAAGGCATGCGCATGTCAAAAAAGAACCGGGGCAGGCGTTCATAGACTGGCTGGTGTCTGCGGAAGGGCAGAAAGCCATTGCTGATTACAAGATCAACGGCGAGCAGCTGTTTTTCCCCAACGCCGGGCCTTGAGCGGGTGCGTTATGCTGCGGCGGTCACGGTTTAAGGAAGCTCTGGATTGAGTCCATCAAAAGTACCGGGTGTCCGCGCGCCGGCGGTGAGCATAGTCGTGGCGCTACTCGTGCTGATCATCATAATCGGCGTCGCGTTCTCGGTAGGTCAGTACCCGGTGAGCGCTGCGGAGTTGCTGCGGGTGTTGCGCGCATGGGCGGGCGGCGCGCCACACGGTCTGGATCCAACACTGGATACCGTGGTGCTGGAAATCCGCGGGCCACGAGTGCTGGCCGCGCTGCTGGTCGGTGCCGCGCTGGCTGCTGCGGGCGCGGCCTATCAAAACCTGTTCCGCAATCCACTGGTATCGCCAGACATCCTTGGCGTCTCGGCAGGTGCGGCGGTCGGTGCGGCGCTGGGGATTTTTCTGGCGCTGGGAGTGGTCGCCGTCCAGTCGCTGGCTTTCGCCGGCGGAATCGCTGCGGTGGGTATGGTCTACGTGGTGGCAAAGTCCGTCCGGGGACACGATCCGCTGCTGGTGCTGGTACTCGCCGGCGTGGTGCTGGGTTCGCTGCTGGGCGCCTGCGTTGCGTTGATGAAATATCTGGCCGATCCCTACAACCAGCTGCCGGCGATCACCTACTGGCTGCTGGGCAGCCTGGCTTCGACGGATACCCGCGAATTGTGGATCGCCGCGCCGCTGATTGCTGCCGGCCTTATTCCACTGTGGCTGCTGCGCTGGCGCATCAATGTGTTGTCACTGGATGATGAAGAAGCGCGCGCACTGGGCGTGGCGACTGGACGCATCCGTCTGACGGTCATCGTTGCCGCCACGCTGATGACGGCTGCTGCGGTGGCGATATCAGGGGTCATCGGCTGGATCGGGCTGGTAATTCCGCACTTTGCACGCCTGCTGACCGGTCCGGATTTTTCGCGCTTGTTGCCGGTGTCAGTGCTGTTGGGCGCGGGCTTTCTGGTAGCCGTGGATACGCTGGCGCGCGCGATTGCGAATATTGAAATTCCGCTGGGTGTGCTTACGGCTTTCGTCGGGGCGCCGTTGTTTCTGTGGCAACTGGCCACCACGCGACGGGGATGGCAATGAGGCTGACTGCCAGCAACCTGGCCTACGGATATCCCGATCGCCGAGTCGGCAGCGGTGTCACGCTGGAACTCGCCGCCGGCGAAGTGCTGTGCCTGCTGGGTCCAAACGGCAGCGGCAAGACCACCTTGTTCAGGACGCTGCTCGGCCTGCTGCCGCCTCAGGACGGCGCAGTATTGCTCGATGGTTGTGACGTGCAGACTCTGACACGTGAGGCCGTGGCGCGGCAGATCAGTTATGTGCCGCAGGCGCATGGCGCATTTTTTCCGTACACCGTGCGCGAGATCGTGCTGATGGGGCGCACCGCGCATATGGGATTGTTTGCGGCACCCTCGGCCCGTGATTATTCTGCCGCGATTGCAGCGATCAAGCGCATGGGCCTGCAACACCTGACTGATGCCACTTACACCCGCATCTCCGGTGGCGAACGGCAACTGGTGCTGATCGCGCGCGCGCTGGCGCAGGATGCGCGCATGGTGATGATGGATGAGCCGACCGCGAATCTGGATTTCGGCAATCAGGTGCGCGTACTGGAGCGCATACGCTCGCTGGCCGAAGAGGGCATCGGCGTGCTGCTGTCCACCCATGATCCCGACCACGCCTTCCTCTGCGCGGACCGCGTGGCGATGCTATATCAGGGCGAACTGGTCGCTTGCGGTGCACCGGAGGAAGAAATTACGCCGCAACGTCTCAAGCAACTCTACGGTATCGACGTCGCGGTGACGGCACTGACACTGGCGGATGCGCGCACACGCCATGTTTGCCTGCCCCTGGGTACACTCTGATGAAATTAAATAAGTTGTTGATTTTATTGGTATTTTTGTTTTATGCCCTGGCCGGCAGCGCAGCGCCTGCAGACCGTCCTGCGATTGCCGCCGCCTCCGATCTGAAGTTTGCCCTCGAAGCCGTGGCTGCACGTTTCCAGGCTGACACCCAAAAAGAGGTGCGCCTGTCATTCGGTTCGTCGGGTAATTATTTCCGTCAGATCAGTCAGGGCGCACCGTTTCAATTATTCCTGTCGGCCGATGAGGACTTTGTGTTGCGGCTGTATCAGGCGGGCAGGACGGTAGACCGCGGCGTGTTGTATGCGACCGGGCGCATCGTCTTGTTTGCGCCGCATGGCTCGCCGCTGAATGTCGATGACAAACTGGCTGGTCTGCGCGACGCGATCGCCCACAACCAGATCCGGCGTTTCGCCATTGCCAATCCCGAACACGCGCCGTACGGCCGTGCTGCTGCAGAGGCGTTACACAAGCTCGGGCTGTGGGATGCGTTGCAGGGCAGACTGGTGCTGGGCGAAAACGTGTCGCAGGCCGCGCAGTTCGCCGCCAGTGGTTCGACCCAGGGCGGCATATTTGCCTACTCGCTGGCGCTGGCGCCTGTGGTCGCGCAACAGGGCCGCCATGTGTTGCTACCGGAAAATTTGCACCAGCCGCTGCTCCAACGCATGGCATTGGTCAAAGGCGCAGGCGCGACGGCGAGCGCATTCTATGCCTACCTGCAGCAACCCTCTGCGCGCAAGATTCTCGAACACTATGGTTTTGCAGTGCCAGCCGGGGTGCACAAATAAATCATGGACTGGTCTGCACTCAGCCTGTCACTCAAACTGGCCGCGTGGACAGTGCTGATACTGTTGCCGCTGGGCATCTGGGTCGGCCATGCGCTGGCTGCGAACCGCTTTCGTGGCAAGGCCTGGGTCGAAGCGCTGCTCGCGCTGCCGTTGGTGCTGCCGCCGACTGTGCTCGGTTATTACCTGCTGGTGGCCATGGGCGGCGCATCGCCGATTGGACAGTTGTATGAGGCGCTGATCGGACGGCCCCTGGTGTTTAGTTTTGAAGGCTTGCTGGTCGCGTCAGTGATATTCAACATTCCGTTCGCGATCCAGCCCATGCAGCGTGGTTTTGAGGCTATCGCGCCCGAAGTGCGCGATGCCGCTGCCTGCTGCGGTCTGACCAAGTGGCGTACGCTGTGGCGCATCGAGTTGCCGCTGGCGTGGCCGGGCATCCTGTCGGCAGTGGTGCTGACGTTTGCGCATACACTGGGCGAATTCGGTGTGGTGCTGATGGTCGGCGGCAGCATTCCCGGTGAAACCCAAACCGTGGCCATCGCCATTTACGATCGGGTGCAGGCCTTTGATACTGCCGGTGCCGGCATCATGTCCGCGGCACTGCTGCTGATTTCACTGATTGCCATCGGCTTCGCTTATTTTACGACTTCGAAATCGCGGACACAGCGTCATGGCTGAACACGGCATCCGCGTCCACTTGCAGCAGAGCGGGCCGATTCCGCTGGATGCAACACTCGAATGTGCGCCGGGCGAAGTGCTGGCGCTGGTCGGGCCTTCGGGCAGCGGCAAAACCACCATCCTGCGCGCGATTGCCGGCCTGCTGCGGGTTGGCAATGGGGCCATACACTGCAACGGTGACGCCTGGTTCGATGCGGCCCGCAACGTGTTTATTGCAGCCCGTCACCGCCGCGTGGGTTACGTGTTCCAGAACTACGCCCTTTTTCCGCACCTGAGCGCCTTGCACAATGTCATGGAAGCCATGCTCGAGCTGCCGGCAGACGAACGCGAACGCCGCGCGCGCGATGTGCTGGCGCGGGTGCGGCTTGCCGGGCTGGAGCACCGGGTGCCGGCGATGTTGTCGGGCGGCCAGCAGCAACGAGTCGCCGTGGCGCGCGCGCTGGCGCGCGAACCGCAGGTGATGCTGCTCGATGAACCGTTTTCCGCAGTTGATCGCGCCACGCGCCAGCGCTTGTATCGCGAACTGGCCGAACTGCGCCGCGAACTTGCGATGCCGGTGATCCTGGTTACCCATGATCTGGATGAAGCGCAAATGCTGTCCGACCGGATGTGCGTGTTGCATCAAGGGCGCACGCTGCAATCCGGCGCGCCTGAGGAAGTGATGACGCGGCCACTGACCGTCGAGGTAGCAAACCTGGTTGGCCTGCGCAACGTGTTCCGTGCGGGAGTGGTGGCGCATGACACCGAACGCGCTGTGACCATCATCGAGTGGCGGCGCCACCGATTGGAGGCGCGGTTGCAGACGGCGTTTGCGGTGGGGGCGCAGGTGACCTGGGTGATTCCGCAGGGGCATATCGTGCTGCACCGGCGCGACCGACCGTCGCGCGGCGAACATGAAAATCCGGTATTCGGCAGGGTGGTGGATTACCTGTCGCTGGGTGAGAACGTCGTGCTGTCGGTAGCCATCAACGGCCCGGACCGGCCGCCGCTGTTCCTGACCGTGCCCGCACACACGGCGCGGCGCAACGGCATTGCGCAGGATGTGGAGATCGGCGTCTCCCTGCTAAGCGAGGGCATCCACCTGATGCCGGTGGATGAAACGCGCATACGCGCCAAGCCTGCGTAGCGTGTTGCCAGGGCGGTTTTCCGGATAATCCGGGATGACGGCCAAAGGCGGACTGCTGCACTGGTAATATGGAACTCTGATTTAACGGTTTGAACGCATATGAAAATTTTCGGCTTTGCCGGTTATTCCGGCAGCGGCAAGACCACATTGATCGAAAAACTGATTCCGCTGTTCGTCCAGCGTAATCTGAAAGTGTCGCTGATCAAACACGCCCACCATACGTTCGACGTCGATCAGCCGGGCAAGGATTCGTACCGACACCGCCACGCGGGTTGCACCGAAGTGCTGGTGACTTCGTCGCGGCGCTGGGCGCTGATGCATGAACTGCGTGGCGCGCCCGAGCCAGGGCTGACCGAGCAGATCGAGCGTCTGTTGCCCTGTGATCTGCTGCTGGTGGAAGGCTTCAAGCATGAAACCATCGCCAAGCTGGAGGTTTATCGGAAGCAAACCGGTGAATCACTGCTGCATCCACACGACAGCAACATAGTCGCGGTGGCCAGCGATGAGAAAGTGAATACCAAGCTCCCGCAATTTGACCTGAATGCGCCGCCGGCCATTGCCGAATTCATCCTGGCGCACGTCGGACTCAAGTGAGTTGCGGGGCGGCAGCAGCGGAGTGACAATCCAGCAATGATCACCTTGCTTTATTTTGCCCGGCTGCGTGAGGCGCTGGGAACCGGCCAGGAACAACTGGCGTTGCCTGCCGGCGTGAACAACCTCGGCGCCTTGCGCACACACCTGGCGCAGCGCGGGGATGCATGGGCCGTGGAAATGGCAGCAGGCCGCAATCTGCGCGCGGCGGTCAACCAGACTGTGGCAACGGCAGATGCGCCGGTAGCCGACGGCGACGAAGTGGCATTTTTTCCGCCGGTCACCGGCGGCTAGGAGCAGCGATGAACGTGCGGGTGCAGCGGGAAGATTTCGACATCAGCGCCGAGATCGCCGTGA
>JBBKXO010000258.1:0-6481 GCA_037969525.1 Burkholderiales bacterium
AATTTCGGCGGCAAGAATGAAATCACCCAGGAGCCGGTGCTGGCGCTGTTGTCGAAGAAAACCGGGCGCCCGGTCAAAGGGGTATACACCCGGACCGAGGAATTCATTGCGTCGACCACGCGTCACCCATTCATCATGGACTACAAGACCGGTGTCAATCGCGACGGGCGCATACTGGCACGCAAGGTGCGCCTGGTATTGGACGGCGGCGCTTACTGCTCCTGGAGCGAAACCACGCTGGGCAAGGCGGCGATACTTTCGGTGGGGCCATACAATATCGATCATATTCATGTCGAAGCCTGCGTGGTTTATACCAACAAGACCATGACCGGCGCGATGCGTGGTTTCGGTGCGCCACAGGTCTGCTTTGCCTATGAATCGCAGATGGATGAAATCGCCGGCACGCTGGGTATCGACCCACTGGATATTCGCTTGCGCAATGCATTCGAAAATGGTTCGATCAGCCCCACGGGGCAGGTGCTGGACAGCGTCGTGGTCAAGGAATCTCTATATCAGGCCGCACGTCGTTTTGGCTGGAAAGAGGGAGGCGCATGAAAAGGCGCGGACGCGGCATCGCCTGCATGTGGTATCCGATCGGATTCACGGTGGTCGCCAATCCCAGTGCGGCAACTGTAAAGGTTAACGAAGACGGCACGGCAACCCTGCTCACCGGCACCGTGGAGACAGGCCAGGGCGCGCTCACGGTGCTGGGGCAGATCGCGGCCGAATCACTTGGGATCGCGACGGATGATGTGCATGTGGTCTCGGCCGACACAGACGTTACGCCCATGGATACCGGCGCCATTGCCAGCCGCACTACTTATGTCACGGGAAATGCAGTCAAGCTCGCCGCCGAGAAGGCGCGTGACATCCTGTTCGAGGTTGCCGCACCCATGCTGGGCGTGCGCTGTGATCAACTCGAGGCGCGTGACCGGAAAATTCAGGTTCGGGGTTTTCCGCAACGTCATCTGCCCATCGGCAATGTGGCATTGCACGCGCAAGCGGTGAAAGGACAGCCCGCCATCGGCAGTGCAACGTGGAATCCACCGACCGTGCCGATGGATCCGGAAACCGGCCAGGGCAAGCCGTTCAGCACGTATGTCTATGCCACGCAGATCGCCGAAGTCGACGTCGATGACGAGACTGGTGAGGTCGATGTGCTGCGCATCGTTGCGGCACATGATTGCGGCACGCCGATCAATCCCATGCTGGTGGAGGGTCAGGTGGAAGGCGGCATTTCAATGGGGCTGGGATTCGCGCTGCAGGAAGAAATCCTATTTGATGCTGCAGGCAAGCAGATCAACCCAAATCTCACCAATTACATCATGCCGACCAGTCTGGATATGCCGGAGATCGAGGTGGATATAGTCGAAAACTATGATCCTACCGGGCCGTTTGGCGCCAAGGGCGTGGGCGAACCGACATCGGTGCCGACTGCAGCGGCCATACTCAACGCAATACATGATGCCGTGGGTGTGCGCATTACCGCCCTGCCCGCCACGGCAGAAAAAATACTCTCGGCGATCAAGGCAAAACGGCAGGACGAACGCAAAGCCATAACCGCCTGACCTTGCTGTTAATTAAATCAACGTAATGTACGGTAGCAGGCTCATGGCGAAGCGGAATACCACGCTGAAAATCGGCAGACCGAGTATCGACAGCAGGACCAGGCCCATGAAAAACCAGCCGCCGTAGCGGTCGTTCAAATCGTTGTAACGCTGTGCCAGCCGCCGCGGCAGGAAGTACGGCAGGATGTAATGTCCGTCCAGCGGGCCCAGCGGTATCAGATTGAACACCATCAGCAGCAGGTTGATGCCGACCAGGATGCTGAAAAACCGGTCTGCCGCCGGGTTAAGGAAACCCTCCCACCCGGCCTGCAGGCCGTAGCGGTACAGATTCCACGCCACCACGGCAATCAGCAGATTGGCGAAAGGCCCTGCGGCGGCAACCATCAGCTGCGCCCAGATGGAGTTGTAGTTGCGCGGATTAGTCGGCACCGGTTTGGCAAAACCAAATCCAATCAGCACCACCATCATCAGCCCCATCGGATCGATGTGTGCAACCGGATTGAGGGTCAGCCGGCCCATGCGCTGGGCGGTATCGTCACCAAAACATTTGGCCGTGAACGCGTGACCGAACTCGTGAAAGGTCAGCGAGATGATCAGCGCAATAATGATCAAAGCGAACAGCGCGATCTGGCCCTGGAACAGCAGTGGCAGCATGTGAATTGACTTTCAACGACGGAAAATTGGCAAAGCCCGATAGTAGCGACTTAGCTGCTGGGCTTCAGCAGGAATTATACTGTAACCAGTTGATTTTATTAATATATTTTACCGCGGTGCTTGAGGCATATTTACTGGAAGGTTATTCGCCCTTGCGCCAGCCGCACTTACCCCCTCTCTTACTCCCACGCTTACTTCCTTACCCGCGCGCATAGTCCGCCTGCAGCTTTGCACTACTCCCGGGGTTGCGCTAGATTGACTGCCACTGTTTGCCACATGGAGATGGGTCACGTGAACACTGCCGCCGGAATAAAAATAAAGACCTCCGCCCTGATCGCGCCAGCACTGCTGTTGTTGCCGGGCACTGCCCTGGCCCATCACTTCATGGATAACGCGCTGCCGCAGACCTACATGCAGGGGCTGCTGTCGGGCCTGGGTCATCCGCTGATCGGCGTGGATCACGCCGCGTTTATCGTGGCCGCGGGATTCTTCCTCGCACTGGTCAAAGGCGGCATGTGGGGCATCGTCGCCCTGATCGGCGGCAGCCTGATCGGCGCTGCGCTGCACCTGATGGGTTACGGCCTGCCTGGGGGCGAGATCGCTGTGGCGCTGTCGGTGATTTTGATCGGCGGCCTGGTGATGGCCCGGCGCGGGATCAGTCTGGCATGGCTCGCGGGAGGTTTCGTGATCGCAGGCGCACTGCATGGTCACGCCTACGCGGAAGCCATCTTTGGTGCGGAAGCAGAACCTCTCATGGCTTACCTCACCGGTTTTTCACTGATCCAGTTCGGGGTCGCGACGGGAGCCTTCCTGATGCACCGACAGCTGATCGCAAAGCACGCCGCGTGGACCCGGCCGCTGTCCGCAGGGCTGGGCGCAGTAGTGGGCGCGACCGGCATGGTGCTCCTGTTCATCAACATGGCGGCTTAGCCCATGAGCGATCACGACCATCACCACCATGATCACGACCACGATCATCTGAGCGAGCACGAGCGCCCGCTCTCCGGCCCTGCGCTGCGCGTTAAAGCCCTGGAGTCGCTGCTCACCGAAAAAGGACTCGTTGATCCGCAAGCCCTGGACACGATCATTGAGACCTTCGAGACCAAGGTCGGACCGCGCAATGGCGCCCGTGTCGTCGCCCGCGCCTGGGTGGATCCCGCTTACAAGCAGCGCCTGCTGACTGATACACGTGCAGCCATCGCTGAATTCGGATTTTTCGGCTATGGCGAAGACATGGTGGTGGTTGAGAATACGCCCCAGGTCCGCAACCTGATCGTGTGCACCCTGTGCTCGTGTTATCCGTGGTCGGTGCTGGGCCTGCCACCGGTCTGGTACAAGTCGGCACCCTATCGCGCGCGCGCCGTCATCGATCCGCGCGGCGTGCTTAATGAACTGGGCGAAACAGTTCCGGCTGACATCGAAGTTCGGGTGTGGGATTCGACAGCCGAACTGCGCTACCTGGTGCTGCCGGAACGTCCGCCGCAAACGGCAGGCTGGAGCGAGGAACAGCTGGCTGAAATCGTCACCCGCGATGCGATGATCGGAGTGGCGCCGGTGCGCGTGCCAGCGGGGAACGGTCGATGAACGGTGTGCACGACATGGGCGGCATGCACGGCATGGGGCCGGTCGTGGTCGAGCCCAACGAACCGGTGTTTCACGCGGCGTGGGAAAAGCGTGTCTTTTCACTCCGCCTTGCCTGCATTTATCACCGTCTGTGGAACGGCAACATGAACCGTCATGCCGTTGAACGCATGCCGCCCGCCGATTACCTGACTTCCACGTATTACGAGCATGTGCTCTACGGGCTGGAAACGATGCTGGTCGAACAGGCGGTGGTGACCCCGCAGGAACTGGAAAGCGGCCGCGCCGCCGGCAAGGCGAACGTGGCTGGCGTACTCAAAGCCGACGGCCTGGATACGCTGCTGCGCAACCGCGTCCGCGCGCGTCTCGATGACGACGTGCCGGCCAGATTCAAATCCGGTGATCATGTTGTGGCGCGCAACCAGCATCCGGCCGGCCACACGCGGCTGCCGCGGTATGCGCGCGGACGGCAGGGCGTGATCGATCGCGACTTTGGCGTGTATGTTTTTCCCGATACCAGCGCCATGACCCGCGACCCGAAACCGCAGCATTTGTATACCGTGCGATTTGCTGCGCGTGAACTGTGGGGGGCCGGTGCGGCTGCCCGCGACGCCGTCTACGTGAATTTGTGGGATGACCACCTTGATCCCGCCTGACGCCGACCTGGGCCTGTTGCCGGCGCTGCCGCGCGAGGAAGCCGGCAGCCCGGTATTCAAGGCACCGTGGGAGGCGCAGGCCTTTGCCATGACGCTCAGTCTGCATGCCGCCGGCACTTTCACCTGGCGCGAGTGGGCTGCCGCCCTCACCGCCGAACTTGCTGCCGCGGCTGCGCGCGGCGAACCGGACGACGGCACGCACTATTACGAACACTGGCTCGCCGCCCTCGAAAAACTTATTGCCGATAAAAACGTCGTGCCGGCACTGGAAATGGAACGACGCGTCAACGACTGGGATGCTGCCGCGCAGGCCACACCGCACGGCCAGCCGGTCGTGCTGGGGCGCCGCTAGCGATCAGCATCCATGCCGCGTGCACGGCGCCCGGGGCTTTTATTTGCCGTATTCCTCGTGCTTCGGCAACGCCGGTGTTTCGACAAACCACCCCGCCTTTGAGCCCCAGAAGATGCTGCTGTCGGGCTTGAGGTCCGGGTTTGCATCCAGCACACCCGCCGGTATCAGCACATTCTCCGTGCCTGGAATCTGGTGCGGCATGCGCGTCCCGCACTGGGTGCAGAAGTTCACCGCAAAGCGCTTGGCCCCCGGCAGGTCGAAGCGGCGCAGCTGTGATTCGCCGGCAAGCCACTTGAACTGGCCCGCGGGGATGAACAGGTTGGCGGCATGCGCGGTGCCGCTGGCCTTGCGGCAGCGTGTGCAATGGCAATACCTGAACCCCGATGACGGCGGCGTGATTTCGAAGCGGACCGACCCGCACAAACAGCTCCCCGTAACGGCTTCATGTTGCGTCATTATTTCTCCTTCCGTTGATCCGATTTGGTGCAGAATACCGCTGCGCCGGACTGCTGCCCAGCGCACCGCGGCAACGGCGATCCGGGAAAACCGGGAAACCGAAACCCGCGCCACAAGAATAAGCAGGAATCCGGGCCACTGCGCCGGGAGGAACAAAGCACAGGGTGCCGGGATTACCGGCTCGACACCTGTGCTGACGACTTTTGCAATACGCCTTTGCAGCACAAGTTAATAACGCGAACTTCACCATCGGAGGATGACCATGCAAGTCAGGATTGCTTTAGTGTGTGTGTTAATGGCGTGCGCCCAGCAGGCCGCAGCGCAAACCGCCGCGAATTGGCCGGAGCGGCCGGTGCGTGTGATCGTGCCGTTCCCGCCCGGCGGTTCGTCGGATTTCGCAGCGCGGATACTCACCAACCACTTACAGAAGGCGCTCAAGCAGACGATCGTCATCGATAATCGCGGCGGTGCGGGCGGCAATATCGGCAGCGAGATCGTGGCCAAGGCCGCGCCCGACGGTTACACCTACCTCATCACCGCAGAAGGCCCCATCACTATCAGTCCGAGCCTGTATGCGAAGCTCGGATATACCCCGAACCGCGAGCTCGTGGCAATCACGCCGGTGATTACCTATTCCAACGTGGTGGTGGTGCATCCCAGCGTGCCCGCGGCAACCATGAAGGATTTCCTCGCTTACGCCAAAGCCAATACGCGCAAGGTCACCTACGCGCATGCCGGTATCGGCACCAACGTGCACCTTGCCTCCGAGCTGCTCAAGCTGATGATCAAAACTGACATTGTCGGTGTGGCATACAAGGGCGGCGGACCGGCAGTCGCGAGTGTCGTCGGTAATGAGACGCAGGTCTCGCTGCCCACCGCCCCATCGGCGATCCCCCACGTGACCAACAACCGTCTGCGCGCGCTGGCCGTCACCACGGCCAAGCGCTCCGCGGTGTTGCCCAACCTGCCGACGATTGCCGAGTCCGGTGTGCCTGGCTATGCCGTCGAAGGCTCAGTGCTGCTGCTGGCGCCGATCAAGACCCCGCCGCAGATCGTCGCGCGCATGTACGAAGAGTCGGCGAAGATCCTCAAAATGCCGGAGGTCCGCGATGCGGTCGCCGTCGGCGGCTCCGAACCCGGCGGCACTCCGCCGGCTGAGACGAAAAGGATGGTGCGCGAGGAAAGCGCTATGTGGGACAAGCTCATCAAGTCTG
>JBBKXO010000259.1:0-6072 GCA_037969525.1 Burkholderiales bacterium
GCGCTGGCCAAGGCCAAGCCGGATTCGCTGAATTTCGCCACCGCGGGCCTCGGCAGTTCCAACCACATGGCCGGCGAGCTGTTCAAGATGATGGCCGGCATCAAGATCACGCATGTGCCGTACAAGGGCAACACGCCGTCCATCACCGACACCATCGCCGGCAACGTCGAGATGGTGTTCAGCGGGGTGCCCGCGCTGATCCCGCACATGAAATCGGGGCGGCTGCGCGGCATCGCAATCAGCAGCCTCGAACGTTTCGACGCTGTACCCGAAATTCCGACGTTCAACGAATCCGGGCTCAAGGGTTATGAAACCACCAACTGGTTCGGTTTGATGGCGCCGATCAAGGTGCCGAAGGAAGTCATCGCCCGCGTCAACACCGACACCAACAAGGTGCTGGCCGGCAACGACGTGAAAACAAAATTCGAAAACGCCGGCATCAACCCCAAGGGCGGCACGCCGGAATTCTTCGACAAATTTATCCGCACCGAAATCGTCAAGTATGAGCGCGTCATCAAACAAGCCGGCATCAAGCCGCTGTAATCATCAAATTTCCGGAGAAACATAAAATGAAAACCCTGATTGCCCTGATCGCCGGCGCAGCCATCTCGGCAGCCGCTCCCCTCGTCCAAGCGCAAGCCTGGTCACCGCAGAAAAACGTCGAGATCATCGTCGGCTCCGCCCCCGGCGGCAGCAATGACAAGACCGCACGCACCGTCGAAAGAGCCATAGTCGAAGGCAAACTGATCCCGACGTCCATGTCGGTGGTCAACAAGCCCGGCGGCGGCAGTTCGATTGCCTTTACTTACGTCAACCAGCGCGCGGGTGATCCGCACATCCTGCTGATCGGCACCACGGCGCTGCTGACCAACCACATCGTCGGCCGCAGCAAACTTAATCACAAGGATTTCACCGCCATCGCATCGCTGTTCAACGATTACGTGGTGTTCGCCGTCAACGCCAATTCGCCGATCAAGACCGGCAAGGAATTGGCGGCACTCCTGAAAAAAGATCCACAGTCGATTTCCATCGGCTTCGCCACCGCGCTGGGCAGCCACAATCACATCGCCGCCGGCATGCTGGCAAAAAGTATAGATGTCAATCCGCGCAGCCTGAAAGTCGTTGCCTTCAAGGGTTCATCCGAGGCCATCACGCAACTGCTCGGCGGCCACATTGACATGGTGACCACGGCTGCGGGCAACGTCTCGGCACACGTCGCCGAGGGCCGGCTGCGCGTGGTGGGCATATCCGCCAACCAGCGTTTCGGCGGCGCATTGGCCAGCATCCCGACCTGGAAGGAACAGGGCGTCAACCTGGTCTACGGCGGCTGGCGCGCGATCATGGCGCCCAAGGGGCTGACCGCGGAACAGATCGCCTACTGGGAAGGCGTGCTGCGCAAAGCCACCGACACCCCGGAATGGCGTGCCGACCTGGAGAAAAACTACTGGGCCAACGATTTCGTCACCAGCGCGCAGTTCACCAAGGATATCGACCAGGATTACAACGACATCCGAGCCGTACTCGTCGATCTCGGCCTCGCCAAGTAACACCGCTTAATTCTTGCAAGGAGTTTTCATGTCCGCACCCGTCGTCATCACCGAGCGACCCGCCGAAGGCGTCGGCCTGATCCGCATCAACCGCCCGGAAGCACGCAATGCGCTGAACATGGAAGTGCGCAAACTGATCGGCCAGTTTCTGACTGAAATGACCGACGACGACTCGGTGCGCTGCATTGTGCTGACCGGCAACGAGAAGGCCTTCGCCGCCGGCGCCGACATCAAGGAAATGGCCAATGCCGGCACCATAGACATGCTGCTGCGCGGCACGCAGAAAATGTGGCGCACGATTTACGGCTGCCCGAAACCGGTGATCGCCGCGGTGAGCGGTTTTGCGCTGGGCGGCGGCTGCGAGCTGGCGATGACCTGCGACATCATCATCGCCGGGGAGTCCGCCAAGTTCGGTCAGCCTGAAGTCAAGATCGGCATCATCCCCGGCGGCGGCGGCACACAGCGCTTCCCGCGCACCGTCGGCAAATACAAGGCTATGCGTTATGTGCTGACCGGCGACCTGTTCGGCGCAAAAGAAGCCTTCGACATGGGGCTGGTCAGTGAAATCGTGCCCGATGCCGAAGTCGAAAAACGCGCCGTGGCCATGGCGGCACAAATTGCGGAACTGGCACCACTTGCAATTCAGCAGACCAAGGAATCGGTGCTGCGCGGCATGGATGCGTCACTGGAAACCGGACTCACGCTGGAGACGCGTACGCTGCAAATGCTGTTTGCGTCGCAGGACCAGAAAGAAGGCATGGCGGCCTTCATTGAAAAACGCAAACCGAAATTCACCGGGCGCTGACCGGCCCGCACCGCAGGTCCCGCTGGTCGCCGCACTGGCCGGCGGAGCTTTATTCGCAGCGATGGGCCTGCTCATTTTCGCCACGCTGCTGGATCTGATGCCGGGCAAAGCTCCGGCCATACATGCACCACCGGCAATACTCTGGCTGGGGGGCACGATCTTCTTCAGTGCCGGACTGGGAATAGCGCTGTACCGTTTCCTGCCGAAACCCGCCGCCTTCTGTGCATTGATTTCACTGTGTTCGTTCGTGGCGATCTTCAACTGGATCGCTTTTGGTCCGGGCGAACGGAACTTCACCAAGAGCACCAGCACCAGTACGGGCGCCGTGTCGACCACCAGAAAAAGCACGGCCTCGGAAATCGAGGGCCGCATCGTCTTCGGACTGGCCGCCGGAATCTTTGATGCGCTGATCCTGTTCGGCCTCTACAAGTCGGTCAAGGCACGCATGGGCGGCTCGCGTCCGCCGTCGACACCCGACGGCCGCGTTACCGGTGACAAGGACGACGTCTGAGCAAGCCCAACTCTGAATGGCTGGCGTTGGCCGCATTGTTCGCCGGCGCCACAGCCATCGCTACCGCACCGCTGTTCGTGCGCTTCAGCGAGGCCGGTCCTGTCGCCACTGCCTTCTGGCGGGTGTTCCTCGCGCTGCCGGCACTGTGGATCTGGGCGCTCGCCAGCGACGGCCCCGGACACTGGCGCAGCGTGCGCGCGCATCCCGGCATGCTGCTGCTGATTGGTTTCTGTTTTGCCGGCGACCTCGCGGTATGGCACTGGTCGATCCTGCTGACGTCGGTTGCCAACGCCACACTGCTGTCGAATCTCGCGCCAATCTTTGTCACGCTGGGAGCGTGGTGGCTGTTCCGTGACGCCCCGAAAAAACTGTTTCTTGGCGGGCTCGCCGCGGCGCTGGCCGGCACGGTGCTGCTGATCGGCGCCGGCTCCGGCCAGTCTGCGTCCGGTCATTCCGGCCATGCGCTGCTCGGCGATGCGCTGGGCGTCGTGACCGCAATGTTCTACGCCGGCTACCAGATGGCGGTCACGCGATTGCGCGCCAAAGTGGCCACAGCAACACTGATGGCATGGAGTTGCCTGGTGATGTCGGCATTGCTGCTGCCGGTGGCGCTGCTGATGGGAGAGCAGATCCTGCCGCACTCCACGACGGGCTGGATTAACGTGATTGCACTGGCCCTGATTGCGCAGGCGGCGGGCCAGAGCCTGATCGCCTATGCGATGGCCCATCTGCCGGGCACTTTTTCGTCGGTGGGATTGCTGTGGCAGCCGGTGGCGGCGGCACTGTTCGCGTGGGTGCTGATCGGGGAAACCATGGGCGCGCTGCAGTTCGCCGGCGCGCTGCTCGTGCTGGCCGGCATTGCCATTGCGCGGCGCAGCGCGCTGTCTAAATAATAAATTAATTAAAACAACGGGTTGCGTGAGGTCCGATTATTGCGCCCGCGGCTTCTCTGCAGGTTTGCCCGCCGCCGGCTGCTGGCACGCGACCTTGTAGGCCAGTTCACCCACAGAGCCTGGCGTAACCTTGTCCCACTGCCGCTCAGCCACCGAGCCGGAGTGTATGGACTCGCCCTGCGCCATGCCCTCTATGTAAAACAGCGCAGTCATCACATCGCTCATGCGTCTGGCGCAGTCAAAGATCCAGTGCGATTTCACCGATCGATAGGGTTTGTTCGGGATATCGGTCTGCGTCTGGCGATAGTCGTCCAGGGTCCACATGCGGATCTCGCGGCCCGTGCGGGTGATTGTCGCCGCGTCCAGGTACGACACCATTTCATCGTCTTCGTGATACTTCACGAATTCAGCCTGTACATTCATTGCGGACAGCAGCAACAGCAGTGGTATCAGTCGTTTCATATTTAATCCGTTGGTTTTGGTATCAGCGCAGCGGACGCAGCGCATCAGCCTTCGATTTTCTGCTTCAGTTTCGCCTGATATTTGTCGAGATCGACGATGAAGCGGTCGTGATCGCATTCGCCAACCTGTTCGATGTCATCAAATACCTTGATCTTGAAACTCAGCCGGCGACGATCCACCCCCACAAGTTCGACCTCGGCGCGCACCCGCTTGCCCATGGGTGTCGGCCCCAGGTGGCGGATAGTGACAACGATGCCGACCTGGCCCTGCCCGGGCTTGAGGTGCGGGGCAACCAGCTGCCCGGCCGCGCTCTCGCAAAACTGCACCATGGAGGGCGTGGAAAACACCTGGTATTCGCCGCGCGTCGTGGTCATCGCCTCGGTGACTTCACGTTCGACGACGTGCTTCATGCCGACCTGCAAATTATCCATGTGCGCAACCCGTCAATGATTGAATCGCCGGCATTGTAGCCGAGCGGGGTCTTGCCTGCTGCCTTACCGTGCCAGGCGTGTCCCGACGGTTTTCTTGAGAATGTATACCCACAACAGGAAAATCGCACAGGCACCAATCGAAGCCATCAGTTCGTTGGTCGCAAGCGGAAATACCAGTATGTATTCATGCCCCTTGATCAGCGCAGAAAAGCTGGATACGCAGAATGGGATCATGAACAACCTGAAGATTTGCCAGTGATTGGTTTTGTGCCCTGCCGGTGTCGACACGCTGAACATCAAGCCCAGTCCGATCACGACGCTGATGCCCAGGCAGTTCACCCACAGCGTGGGCGACGGATCAAAGCGGTACCACACGGTGACCAGATACCAGATCAGATAACACCAGAGCACCTGTTTGCGAACGCCAAGCCCAGAGAAGTAATCAATCAGCAACCGCATGGCGATACAGTCGCTAACGACCGGGCAGCGTGGCTTCTACTGTTTTTCCGCCATAGCCAAACTTCCGGTCACGACCCTGCACGATCACTTTTTTGATCTGCGGCGGGATGATCACACCGTACAAATCACGGATGAAGGGTTGTTCTCCGGCGTGGTCGTGCAGCAACACGCGCTCCCCGTACACCTTGCCATCAGCCCCCATCACCCGAAAAGCGTCGGCATAACGCTGCGGCGTGTCGTAACGCGAAGATACCGTCACATCAAAATCAAACCCGTTCGCGCCACGCGGCGTGACTTTGACGGAAACTATGTCGGGGTGGCGCTGACCATCACCCGCATTTGCGCCTGTGGCCTGGGCCCAGGTGGTGGTAAGTGTCCCAGCGCATACCAGAAACATGCCAGTGCGCAGACCTATCCACATAACCAACATGTATCGCATCAATTTTTACCCGCGCCTAACTTCGTGCGCTCATATTTCACATTGATATACCGCCAGAGGCAAGGCTCGTATTGATAACCCCGGGGATATCCGCACCCTCTGCCGTTGCTCCTGCTTCAATCGCCGATGTGCCGGACTGGGTCAGGTCAAGGTAACAAAAACCCATACCCTGAAATCAAGGTGGCTGGATATCAGGTGCCGAAGCACCTATTTTTCCGGGTAGGCATCAAAGGCAATGGCGTCCGCCTCACAACCGACGGCCTTGGCCATGCTGTTGAGTGTGTCCTCAGTGAGTGCGACCACGCTGTAGTCGGCTTCTATGCCTTTGGCGGCGAGGAACGCCTTGGCCTTGGCATCGGAAGTCCAGGTCACCACGAGATCGGGTTTGACGTTCCCGACGCTGCGGCTGACCGGAAAACCATCGGACTTGCTGACAATTGCAAACATGTCTGTGCCCCTCCTGCTCGTTCGATCGCGCCGCAAACGCAGCGACGCCTGATTACTTTAATTCGACTTGTAGTTATT
>JBBKXO010000260.1:0-13030 GCA_037969525.1 Burkholderiales bacterium
ATTAATTACCATTAATAAACAATTAGTTATGTGTGCCTCCAGGGGCTGCGCCGGCGCCCCCGTCGGTACCGTGTCTAGGCCTGAAAGCTGCGCTTGGTACGGCGTGGCCCCTTTTTGACGCGCGGGCTGGCGCTGGTTTTCCGGGCGGCTCCCCCGGCCTTGCGGGTTTGGCGAGATAACGGTGCCGGTTCGTCAGCGGGACGCGGCCGGTAAATCACCAGAATTTTTCCGATATGCTGCACGGCGACAGCATCAAGTTGTGTGCAGATGTCATTGAAAAGCTGAGCGCGCTTGTCGCGGTCGTCGCCCAGCACGCGAATCTTGATCAGCTCGTGACTTTTCAGGCTGACGTTGATTTCGCGGGTGACTGCGGGTGTCAGGCCGGCATCGCCGACCATGACCACGGGATGAAGATGATGCGCGCGGGCCTTGAGCTCGCGACGCTGTGCAGGAGTCAGATTAATCATGCAGGCAGTCTAAACAATGGCTCGCAACAAAACCAGCAAAGCGTGGATGCATGAGCATGTGAACGACCCCTATGTGAAGCGGGCACAGGCGGAGGGCATGCGTTCGCGCGCGGCCTACAAGTTGCAGCAGCTCGCCGAGCGCGACCAGCTGCTGAAACCCGGCATGGTGGTGATCGATCTGGGCGCTGCTCCCGGTGGCTGGTCGCAGGTGGCCGGTCGCGCGGTCGGCACTACGGGGCGGGTGATCGCGGTTGATCTGCTGGACATGACGCCGGTCGCGGGGGTGAGATTCATCCAGGGTGACTTCGGCGAAGATGCCGTGCTGGCGGAGGTAGAAAAATTGCTGGCCGGCAGCGGGGTGGATCTTGTGCTTTCGGATATGGCCCCCAATATAAGCGGAGTGGCGGGTGTGGATCAGGCACGCAGTGTGGGTTTGGCGGAGCTGGCGCTGGATTTTGCCGTCAATCACCTGAAACCTCAGGGGAATTTTCTGGTCAAAGTGTTTCAGGGATCGGGTTTTGACGCGTTGCTGGCTGATATCCGGCAGAAATTCGTCAAGGTCATGATTCGAAAACCTGAAGCTTCCCGCAGCCGTTCCAACGAGGTCTATGTAGTGGCCAAGGGGCGCAAGGCAGGGCGCTGAATGATCCGCAGGGTCGTTTGTGCTGCGGTGCACCGTGAAAAAGTCTAGAATTGAACCAATTAGCACTAATTATTTAGGCCGGCGCGGTCGCTAAAGGCTGCGCGCAACGAGGAGCGATTTTGAACAATCTGATGAAGAACATGGCGATCTGGCTGGTCATCGCACTGGTGTTGATGACAGTGTTCAACCAGTTCAATGTGCGGCAGACCACCCAGAAGGCCATGGAATATTCCCAATTCATCGACGAGGTGAAACAGGGCAAGATTGCCAAGGTCACGATTGAAGGGCGCGTCGTCAAGGGCGTCAAGTCCACCGGTGAAAAATTCACCACCTACGCACCATCCGACATCTGGATGGTCACCGATCTACTGAAGAACGGTGTCATCGTCGAAGCCAAGCCCGAGGAAGAACCCTCGCTGCTGATGAACATTTTCGTATCGTGGTTCCCGATGCTGCTGTTGATCGGCGTGTGGGTGTTTTTCATGCGCCAGATGCAGGGCGGCGGTCGTGGCGGCGCCTTCTCGTTCGGCAAGAGCAAGGCGCGACTGCTCGACGAGAACAACAACACGGTCACCTTCGCCGACGTTGCCGGCTGCGAAGAGGCCAAGGAAGAAGTTTCCGAACTGGTTGAGTTCCTGCGCGACCCGTCGAAATTCCAGAAACTCGGCGGCCGCATTCCGCGCGGCGTACTGATGGTCGGCAATCCCGGTACCGGCAAGACGCTGCTGGCGCGTGCCATCGCCGGCGAAGCCAAGGTGCCGTTCTTCTCGATCTCGGGTTCGGACTTCGTCGAGATGTTTGTCGGCGTCGGCGCGGCGCGCGTACGCGACATGTTCGAGAATGCCAAGAAACACGCGCCATGCATCGTGTTCATTGACGAGATCGACGCGGTCGGCCGTCAGCGCGGTGCCGGCCTGGGTGGCGGCAACGACGAGCGCGAGCAGACGCTGAACCAGTTGCTGGTGGAGATGGACGGTTTCGAAGCCAACTCGGGTGTCATCATCATTGCCGCGACCAACCGTCCCGACGTGCTGGACCCGGCGTTGATGCGCCCCGGTCGTTTCGATCGCCAGGTCGTGGTGCCGTTGCCGGACATCCGCGGCCGCGAGCAGATCCTGCTGGTGCACATGCGCAAAGTGCCGATTGCACCCGCCGTCAAGGCCGACATCATCGGCCGCGGCACGCCTGGATTCTCCGGCGCCGACCTCGCCAACCTGGTCAACGAAGCGGCGCTGTTTGCGGCCCGCGGCAACAAGCGTCTGGTGGATATGGAGGATTTCGAGCGCGCCAAAGACAAGATCATCATGGGGGCCGAGCGCCGCTCGATGGTCATGCCGGAACATGAGCGCAGGAATACGGCGTACCACGAGGCCGGTCACGCCCTGGTTGCGCGGCGCCTGCCGAAAACTGATCCGGTGCACAAGGTCACCATCATTCCGCGTGGTCGCGCGCTGGGCGTAACCATGCAACTGCCGACTGAGGACCGCTACAGCATGGACCGTGAACACATCCTGCAGAACATTGCGGTGCTGTTCGGCGGACGTATTGCCGAAGAGGTCTTCATGGGGCAAATGACCACGGGTGCTTCGAACGACTTTGAGCGGGCCACCGAAATGGCGCGCAACATGGTGATGCGCTGGGGCATGACAGACAGCATGGGGCCGATGGTGTACGGCGAAAACGAAGGCGAGGTTTTCCTCGGCCGTTCGATCACCACTCACAAGAACGTTTCGGAGGCGACGCTGCAGCAGGTCGACGCCGAGATCCGCCGTATCATTGACCAGCAGTATGCGTTGGCGCGCAAGCTGATCGAGGAGGATCGCGAAAAGGTTGAAGCCATGGCGAAGGCATTGCTCGAATGGGAAACCATCGATGCCGACCAAATCGCCGACATCATGGAAGGCCGTCCGCCGCGAGCGCCCAAACCGCTTGCTACGCCGGTGCCGAAGCCGCCGAAGGACAACCCGCCGGGAGCGCCGGTGACCGGCAAGCCGGCGACTGAGGCTTAAGCCGCGCCTGCGGCGAGCATTAAAAGAACGGGTGAACAACGGGTGAGCGAGTAGGCGACCGCGCTGTGCGGACTTACCCGTTCACCCGTTCACTCGTACACCCATCACTCGTTCACCCATGTATCTACACTGCGGCAAATTCCGGCTGGCGCTAGATCGTCCGCTGTTGATGGGCGTGGTCAATGTCACGCCGGACTCCTTTTCTGATGGCGGACATTTCCTGGCGACCGGGGCGGCCGTGGCGCACGCACGCCGGCTGGTCGAAGAGGGGGCCGACCTGCTCGATATCGGCGGTGAATCGACGCGTCCCCATGCAGCACCGGTGTCGCTGGATGAGGAGCGACGGCGGGTGCTGCCGGTACTCGAGGCGCTCGCCGACATCGGTGTTCCGCTCTCAGTGGATACCCAGAAGCCGGAGTTGATGCGCGAGGCGGCGGCGGCCGGCGCCGCCATGATCAACGATGTGAATGGATTTGAGGCGCCGGGCGCCTTGGAGACCGTGGCCGGCAGCGGATGCGCCATATGTATCATGCACAAACAGGGCAGCCCGCAGACCATGCAGCGTGCACCGCAATACGCTGACGTGGTGACTGAAGTTCGTGAATACCTGAAAAACCGCATCTTCGCGGCGCTGGGTGCCGGCATAGGCAGGGAGCGCATCCTCGTCGATCCCGGGTTCGGCTTTGGCAAGGCGCTGGAGCACAATCTCGCGTTGTTGCGCGACCTGCGGCAGGTGGCGAACGATGTGCCATTACTCGCAGGTCTGTCGCGCAAGTCGATGATCGGCGCACTTACCGGGCGCGAGGTCGGCGAACGCATTTTCGGCAGCGTTGCAGCGGCGCTGATTGCAGTTCAGCACGGTGCGGCCATCGTGCGGGTGCACGACGTGGCTGCGACCCGCGATGCGCTGGCGGTGTGGAACGCTGTGAATAGACCCAATTAACCGCCAAGTCGCCAAGAGCGCCAAGAAAACATAATCATCATTCAAGGTCGCAAGGCTGTTCTCAATGGGCTATAGCGCAGGTTTTTCCCGACTACTTTTGCTGTTATTCTTCATGCCTTTCATAGTGGCCTTGGCGTACCCGTCGAGCGGGTATTAAAAAGAATCCTGGCGGTAAAAAACGTATGACGAGAAAATACTTCGGCACGGACGGTGTGCGCGGCACGGTGGGCGAGGCACCAATCACACCGGACTTTGTCATGCGCCTGGGTTATGCCGCGGGGCGGGTGCTGGCGCGCAAAGGCGGGGGCAGCAAACGTCCCACGGTGCTGATCGGGAAAGACACCCGCGTATCGGGTTACATGCTGGAGTCTGCGCTGGAAGCCGGTTTGTCGGCGGCGGGCGTGGACGTGCTGCTGGTGGGACCGATGCCGACCCCGGGCATCGCCTATCTGACGCGTGCGCTGCGGCTGTCGGCTGGCATCGTTATCAGTGCGTCGCATAATCCCCATCAGGACAACGGCATCAAGTTCTTCTCCGCAGCGGGCACCAAGCTGGCCGATGCCACCGAGTCGGCCATAGAAGCAGCACTCGATCAGCCGCTGCGCTGTGCGTCGTCGGCACGGCTGGGCAAGGTGCGGCGGGTTGATGATGCCGCCGGACGTTATATCGAATTCTGCAAGAGCACGTTCCCGACGAATCTCGACCTGCGTGGACTGCGCATTGCGGTGGATTGTGCCCACGGTGCCGCTTACCACATCGCACCCCATGTTTTTCACGAACTGGGTGCTGACGTGGTGACGGTTGGTGCCATGCCCGATGGCTTCAATATCAACAAGAGCGTGGGGGCCACGCATCCCGAGTCGCTGCAACGAGCGGTGAAACGCGCCAAAGCCGATATCGGCCTTGCGCTCGACGGAGACGCCGACCGCCTGAGCATGGCGGATGCGGCTGGCCGCATTTACGACGGTGATGAGCTGCTTTACGTCATCGCTGCCCAGCGCAAGCGTGCGCGCAAGCTGCGCGGTGGCGTGGTAGGTACGCAGATGACCAACCTGGCGATGGAACAGGCACTGGCGAAGCTGAAAATCCCCTTTGCGCGCGCTAAGGTCGGCGACCGTTACGTGCTGGAGATGCTGAAGGCCCGCGGCTGGCAGCTGGGCGGTGAAAACTCCGGCCACATCGTCTGTCTCGATCAGCACACCACCGGTGACGGCATTGTTTCGGCGCTGCAGGTGCTGCAGGTGCTGCAGGCGGGTAAAACCACGCTGGCCCGGGCAGTCAGTTTCACGCTGTACCCGCAGGTGCTGATCAATGTGCGGCTGGCGGGTGACTCTGCGCGCAAGGTGATGGCGGCAACCGGGGTGCAGCAGGCAGTCACTGCGGCAGAACGCGCGCTGGGTAACACCGGACGGGTGCTGCTGCGGGCATCGGGCACCGAACCGGTGATCCGGGTGATGGTGGAAGGCAAATCGAAAAGCCGGGTCAACCAGCTTGCCAATAGCATCGCCAAAGCGGTACGTACTGCGAGTTGAACATTCGCTGGCGTCGCGCCCCTCACGCCATATATTTCCCCTGTCATGAAGCTGTAATAGACGATGGTTAGTATGCGTCTTGTAGCGGATCGACATCGCATCAACGCAGACAGGAGCGAGTATGATAAAAACGTTTAAAATCAGCAACTTAGTGATATCTGCCGGTGTGGCGCTGGCATTGGGCAGTGCAGCAGGCAGCGCCTTGGCGCAGCTCGTCAAAATTGACGGCTCGAGCACGGTATACCCGATCTCCGAAGCTGTCGCGGAGGACTTCCAGAAGGCCAAGCGGGGCAAGGTCCGGGTAACCGTGGGCATTTCCGGCACCGGCGGTGGCTTCAAGAAATTTTGCCGCGGCGAGATTGATATCGCGAATGCCTCGCGTCCGATTACCCGCAAGGAAATGGATACCTGCAAGGCGGCCGGAGTGGCCTACCTGGAAATGCCGGTGGCCTACGATGCGTTGACGGTGGTCATCAACCCCAAAAACACCTGGGCCAAATCGATGACGGTCGCCGAACTGAAGAAAATGTGGGAGCCGGGCGCACAGGGCAAGATCATGACGTGGAAACAGATCAATCCCGCATGGCCGGATCAGGCGCTGACCCTGTTCGGACCGGGCGCGGATTCTGGCACATTCGAATACTTCACCGAAGCCATAGTCGGTAAAGCCAAGGCGAGCCGCGGCGACTTTACCGCCAGCGAAGACGACAATGTACTGGTGACGGGTGTTTCGCGGGATATCAACGGCGTGGGATATTTCGGTTACGCCTACTATGAAGCCAATCGTGACAAGATCACCGCCGCTGCGATCTCCGCAGATGGCAAGAAAGCCGTGGCGCCTTCGGGGCAAACCGTGGAAAACGGCAGCTACCAGCCACTGTCGCGGCCGATACTAATCTACATTAATGCAAAATCGGCGCAAAAGCCTGAGGTGAAGGAGTTCATCGCCTTCTTCAACAAGAATGCCGACAAGCTGGTGAAAGAGGTGAAATACGTGCCGTTGCCGGCCAAGGCCTATGCATACAACATGGAAAGCCTGGCCAAGATGCAGCTGGGCACGAAGTTTGGTGGCGAAAACAAGGTCGGGCTGACCATCGAAGAGTTGATGAAAATGGAAGCGAAGCTCTGATCGATACGACGTGCCACGGAAGGGAGCGAGATGCGCTCCCTTCTTTTTATTCCGCAGTGTGCGCCTGTTATCGCAACTGCGCTTAAGTGGCGGAGGGAGTCCTTTATAATGTCTGCCAACGATCTTGTATAAACGCCTTTCCTGCTGGATGCGCCTGTGTCAAAACGCCTAGAACGAAAATTCTTCCGGCACGCAAAAGAGCGGTTCATCGAAAGCTTGCTGATGCTGGCAGGGCTCTCCGCGGTAGCCACTACCGTGGCCATCGTCGGCATCCTGGTCTATGAGTCGGCCGGATTTTTTGAGCATGTCTCGATCGGCGAATTCCTGACTGGCACGGTGTGGACGCCGCTGTTTGCCAATCCCCAATACGGCATCCTGCCGCTGGTATCGGGCACGCTGACCGTGACCTTTGTTGCGCTGGTCGTTGCCATTCCTATGGGCACCATCATCGCCATCTATCTCAGTGAGTTTGCGCCGCACCGCGTGCGCGAAATCGTCAAGCCGTTCCTTGAACTGCTGGCCGCAGTGCCGACGGTGGTGTTCGGTTATTTTGCGCTGTTGTTCGTGACGCCGCTGCTGCAGAAAATCTACCCCGAGCTGCCGGGATTCAACATGCTGGCGCCAGGACTGGTGATCGGCATACTCATCATTCCCTACATCAGTTCGGTGGCCGAGGATGCGATGCGTGCCGTGCCGATGGCAATGCGCGAGGGTTCATATGCGATGGGTGCGACGCGATTGCAGACTGCTCTGCGCGTAGTAACACCGGCGGCGATGTCGGGGATCGTCGCGGCATACATACTCGCCATTTCGCGTGCCATCGGTGAAACCATGGTGGTGGCGATTGCCGCAGGCCTGCAGCCCATTTTCACGTTTAATCCGCTGGAACCTGCGGCGACCATCACGGCGTACATCGTGCAGGTCGCGATGGGCGACCTGCCGCACGGCAGCATCGGCTACCAGAGCATATTTGCCGCAGGCCTGGTGCTGGTTCTGATGACGCTGGGCTTCAATGTCGTGGGCCACATGTTGCGCCGGCGCTTCCGGGAAACCTACTGATGGAAGGCCGCCGTCTTGACGAAATGCGCGTGTTGATCGCGCAGCACAAGGTCAAAGATCATCTGTTTGCAATCATCGGCCTGGTGTGCATGATGATTGCCGTGATGATGCTGTTGGCGGCGTTTCTCGATCTGTTGATTGACGGTTGGAGCCGGTTACGTCCCGAATTCTTTACTTCATTCCCGTCACGGCGGGCGGCACAGGCCGGCATATTGTCGTCATGGGTCGGCACCGCACTGGTGATGCTGGTAACGATGTTGTCCGCCGTGCCACTGGGCGTCGCATCGGCGATTTACCTTGAGGAATACGCCGGGAAGAACCTGATCACCGACATCATCGAGATCAACGTCAGCAATCTCGCGGGTGTGCCGTCGATCATCTACGGATTGCTGGCGCTGGGCCTGTTCGTGTACATGCTTGATTTCGGGCAGAGCATATTGACCGCCGGTCTGACGCTGGCGTTGCTGATACTGCCCATCGTGATTGTCTCTACGCGTGAGGCGCTGCGTGCCATACCCCGGGAAATCCGCGAAGCCGCCTATGCGCTGGGTGCGACACGCTGGCAGATGATCTCGGACCACCTACTGCCCTATTCGCGCGGCGGCATACTGACCGGCGTCATCATTGGCATGTCGCGGGCCATCGGTGAAACCGCGCCGGTGATTACCATCGGCGCGCTGACGTTTATTGCGTTTCTACCGCCACTGCCGTTTTCCGGCGAGCCGCCGGCCGGTGCCTTCGACTGGCTGTTTGCGCCGTTTACCGTGCTGCCGATCCAGATGTTCAATTGGGTGTCACGGCCGGACAACGCGTTCCTTGCCAATGCAGCCGCAGCTGGCGTGGTGCTGATCGCCATGACATTGCTGATGAACGGCTTTGCCATCTATCTCCGGTATCAAATCAGGAAGAAAATAAAATGGTGATGTCTTTTGCGCGGCCGGAAGTACGGCTTGAAGTGCAGGGTGATGCACAGACTGAAGATCTGCCGGTCAAGGCGGAGGCGAAAAACCTGAGTTTCTACTACGGCGCCTTCCAGGCGCTGAAAAATGTCAGCATGCCGGTGTATGACAAAAAAGTCACCGCGCTGATCGGGCCCTCGGGTTGCGGCAAGTCGACATTTCTGCGCTGTTTTAACCGCATGCACGACCTCTATCCGGGCAACCGCTACGAGGGTGAAATCCGGTTGCACCCGGACAACATCAATCTGCTGGGCGCCAAGGTCGATGCCATCGAGGTGCGGATGCGCCTGTCGATGGTGTTCCAGAAGCCGAATCCCTTCCCCAAGTCCATTTTTGAGAACGTGGCCTATGGCCAGCGTGTCCGCGGCGAGACCAAAAAAGCCTTGCTGGGTGACAAGGTGGAGGAGGCATTGCGGGACGCTGCCTTGTGGGATGAGGTCAAGGATCGCCTCAATGATCTGGCGTTCAACCTCTCCGGCGGCCAGCAACAGCGTCTGTGCATTGCGCGGGCCCTGGCATCCGACCCGGAGCTCATACTGTTTGACGAGCCCACATCGGCGCTGGACCCCATAGCCACCGCCAGCATCGAGCAGCTGATTACCGATCTCAAGGAAAAGGTCACCATCCTGATCGTCACCCACAACATGCAGCAGGCCGCACGGATATCCGACCATACGGCATACATGTACCTGGGCGAATTGATCGAATTTGGCAAGACCGACTCGATCTTCATCAAGCCGAAGAACAAGCAGACCGAGGATTATATTACCGGGCGGTTTGGCTAGGAAATTCAGGCATCGGCTCATGCCCGGCGGCGACATGGTCAACCGATTCAACCGTTTTCATGTTCGATCGTTAAGCAGTGTAAGGATCAGACCGTTGCCAACGACCCATCGCCATGAATCTGCGTAAACACATAGTCAAACCACTGCCGCTGACCGGATATGGGCCGGAAGTGCTGTGCGCCGGATGGAATCCGGTAGCCGTGGCGGTGCCGGAGGCGCCCGTGAACGGACGGCCGGGTGCGGTTCTCGCCACCGACGCCGATACTTTCCTCGATCTGTTTTACCGCCTGCAGCAGACCTGACCGCACCCGGGCTGTCAGAGATGGCTGGGTGACATTAGCTGATCATCAGTGAATCGTCGGCGTTTTGCGCTGTCGAACGGGTATCCTTGTACCGGGGCCTTCGGGTACAATAATCCGATTATTCGGCGCAGCGCAGTCCATTTAACGTTTATTAATGAAAAACAATGACTTGACAGGGGTTCGCGGCAGTCTGGTGGCCATCGTGACGCCGATGGCTGAAGACGGCGGACTGGACCTTGATGCTTTCCGCAAGCTGATCGACTGGCATATAGCCGAGGGTACCGACGGCATTGTTGTCGTTGGCACTACCGGCGAATCCCCGACCGTCGATTTTGACGAGCACCGGCTGCTGATCGAAACGGCCGTGCGCCATGCCGGGAAGCGGGTGCCGATCATCGCCGGCACCGGCGCCAATTCCACGCGCGAAGCCATCGAGCTGTCGCAATACGCCAAAGCGGCCGGCGCCGTAATCAGCCTCTCGGTAGTGCCTTATTACAACAAGCCGACACAGGAAGGGTTGTACCGCCACTTCAGGGCCATTGCTGAGGCGGTGGACATTCCACAGATACTCTACAACGTGCCGGGCCGGACGGTTGCCGATATGAGCAACGACACCGTGCTGCGGCTGGCCGAGGTTCCGGGTATCGTCGGTATCAAGGACGCCACTGGTAATCTTGAACGCGGCGCTGAACTGTTGCGGCGCAGATCCGGGTCATTCGGTGTCTACAGCGGCGACGATGCGACGGGCATTGCCCTGACGCTGTTGGGCGGCGACGGCGTCATCTCGGTCACTGCCAACGTGGCACCCCGGCTGATGCACGAGATGATTGCGGCCGCATTACAAGGTGACGTAGCGCGTGCGGTCGAAATGAACAACCGGCTGCTGGGTCTGCACCGGCATCTGTTCTGCGAGGCCAATCCAATACCCGTCAAGTGGGCGGTGCAACAGCTGGGCCTGATGCAGGGTGGCATTCGTCTGCCGTTGACGCCGCTGTCTGCACAGTTTTACGAACAGGTGAGCGAGGCCATGCAGCAGGCCGGAGCAACCAAAGTTGTCGGGAGCAAGCACCATGCAGTTGCGTAAGCCAGTTAGCCTCATCGCGGTCATCAGCATCGGATTGGCGCTGAGCGCGTGCGGTTCATTTGAAATTCCCACCAAAAAAATCGATTACAAATCGACGGCGGCCAAGCTGCCGCGACTTGAGGTGCCGCCAGATTTGACGCGCCCCGGAACTGACGACCGGTTTGTGGTGCCGGAAGCCGGTGCCAAAGGCACCGCAACTTATTCCGATTACAACAAGGATCGGGCGGGTAAATCGCAGATTGCATCGGCGCAGGGCACCGTGCTGCCCAAGATTGACCATGTGCGCATTGAGCGCGCCGGCACCCAGCGCTGGCTGGTGATACCCGGCACCCCGGAGCAGGTCTGGCCGGTGATCAAGGAGTTCTGGCAGGAAACCGGGTTTGTGGTCAATATTGAATTGCCCGAAGCCGGTGTCATGGAAACCGACTGGGCTGAAAATCGCGCCCAACTCCCCTTGGGTGGCATCCGCGGTATTCTGGGGCGTGCGCTCGACAACCTGTATTCAACTTCGGAGCGCGACAAGTTCCGCACCCGGCTAGAGCGCGGCGCTGCGGCAGGCACAACCGAGATTTACATCAGCCATCGTGGCATGGAAGAGGTATACATCAACGAAGGCAAAGATCAGACACGTTGGCAGCCGCGCAAGCCCGATCCGGGTCTTGAAGCCGAGATGCTGCGGCGGCTGATGGTGCGCTTCGGTATCGATAATGAGCAGGCCAAGGTCCAGATTGCAGCAGCGAAAATTGACCCGCAGGCGAAACTCAACAGCGGTGCTGATGGCAGTCTGCTGGCATTGAACGACCAGTTCGACCGGGCATGGCGCCGTGTCGGCCTGGCGCTCGATCGCGTCGGTTTCACGGTGGAAGACCGTGATCGTTCCAAGGGTTTGTACTTCGTGCGTTATATTGATCCTGACGCCGATCTCAAGACAACTGAAGAGAAAGGCTGGCTGTCCAAGCTCAAATTCTGGAGCAGTGGTCCGAATAAACAGAGCAAGGAACAATACCGGATTCTGGTGCAAGGTAACGATGCCGGTGCAGAAGTGCGGGTGCTCGACAAGGAGGGTATCCGCGAGCAGTCTGATACCGCCAATCGCATACTCTCATTGCTCTACGACCAGCTGAAGTGAATGGCCGCAGGTAAGTCCTGCTCCACGGCGCATCCCGCGGGCTGTGCCGTTGTCATTCTGGCGTATACGTTAATCCGCTGATGATGCGTTTTGCTTCCCTCGGCAGTGGCAGCGAAGGCAATGCACTGATCGTTGAGGCGGGCGCCACCCGTGTCATGCTGGATTGCGGCTTCAGTACTGCAGAAACCGTAAGGCGACTGGAGCGTCTGGGCCTGGAGCCGACAGCTCTCGATGCCATACTGGTCACTCATGAGCATGATGATCATGTCGGTGGCGTAGCACGATTTGCACGCAAGTTCGGCATCCCGGTATACCTGTCTCATGGCACCTCTGCCGCTCTAAGCGAACGCAGCGCAATTGCCGCTACAGTCATCATTGACAGCCATACACCGTTTGCCATCGGCGACATCGAGGTGCTGCCCTACCCGGTGCCGCACGATGCGCGGGAACCCACGCAGTTCGTGTTCAGCGACGGCGCGGCGCGCCTGGGTGTGCTGACCGACGCCGGGTCATCCACATCGCACATCGAGGCCATGTTGTCCGGACTCGGAGCACTGGTCATCGAATGCAATCATGACCGTGACATGCTGATGGGCAGTACTTATCCGGAACGGTTGAAACAGCGCATCTCGGGTCGCTTTGGCCATCTTGACAACGCCCAGGCGGCGCAGATCGTTGCCAACATAGACCGGCGGTCTTTGCAGCATGTAATCGCCGCGCATTTATCACAGAAAAATAATCATCCGGAACTGGCGCGTGCCGCCCTGGCTGGTGTGCTGGACTGCGCGCCGGAATGGGTGGCAGTGGCAACTCAGGCGGACGGCTTCGACTGGCGCATGTTGTCCTGATGCATAGTTCGTTACCGATCGTCCCATGAAAAAGCCGGCCCGCAGGCCGGCTTTTTCATGGTGCAGGAAACCTTACTTCTTGGCCGCGTCCTTGGCTGCATCTGCAGCACCTTGGGCGGCGTCGGCGGCGCCTTTGGCGGC
>JBBKXO010000261.1:0-2519 GCA_037969525.1 Burkholderiales bacterium
TGGTCAGCCCTTCAATCCGGATGGCCGGGGCAAGACCGTTTGCGCTGCCGTCCATTCAGCCGCCTATCGCTGCCGCGGGATCGACGCGCAACGCCGCACGGATGCCGAGGATGCTCGCCAGCGCGCAAATGATCATGACCGCCAGTAAACCGAGTACGGCGTCGGCGTTGAGCAGCAGCACATACTTCGGAAAATACGGCCCCCACAACGTGGCCACCAGCTTGCCCATCACAAAGCCGATTAAACCGAGACCCAGTGCCTCCTGCAATATCATGCCGGCGATCGTGGTGTTTGTCGTTCCGATCAGCTTGAGCACCGCGATTTCCTTGATCTTCGCGAGTGTCATGGTATAGATGATCAGCGCGACAATCGCGGCCGTCACCAGCGCCAGTATCATCAGGAATACGGCAATCTGGCGCGCCGATGTGGCAATCAATTTGGCGATCAAAATCTCTTCCATGTTTTCAGTGGTATAGGCTTGCAGGTATTTCCAGCGCTTGATGCCGTCGGCCACTACTTGCGGATCCCAGCCCGGCTGCACCCGCACCAGCACTGCGTTAACATTATGGTTGGATGTCTGGATTGCCTCGACCGCTGCCAGCAACCCTGGCACTCCGGGACGGTTGAGCGACGGGTTCGCCGCCAGCCGCTTGCGGTCATTATGGATGGCTTCGTTGTCCTTCAGAAACTGCGCCTCCTGCGCATCCTTCAACGGAATAAACAGCATCGGGTCGCCACCGGTGGAAACCATGCGGCGCGTAAGTCCGACCACGGTGTACTCGTTGCGCCGGATGCTGATTCTGTCGCCGATTTTGAAACCGGTCATGACATCGGCAATCGCCTCATAGTGCGAATGCGTCAATGGCCGCCCGGCCACCAGCAGCGTGGGCTCGCCCGGTCTGCCCGGCTCGAAGCCCGAAATCATGACGCGTACGTCATGACCTCCCCGTTTCACCTGCATGGTCAGAAAAGTGACATTACCGGTAGCCGCCACGCCGGGCAGTCCAAGCAGACCCCGATAGACGTCATCATGCAGATTTGAGGACTCCGCGAACGGGCCGAGTGTGTGCTGCTGCACCACCCAGATATCGGCGCCGGAGTTGTGAAGCAGCACCTTGGCGTCTTCCACCATGCCGCGATAAATGCCGGCCATGCTGAGCGTGACACCGATCAGCAGGCCCAATCCGAGGCCGGTGAGCAAGTAGCGTCCCAAACCATGCGCGATATCCCGGCTCGCCAGATTGATCACGATGTTTTTCCGATAACGACCTTGACGCCGTCGCGCAACGGTGAACTGCTGTAGACAATCACCGAATCGCCCGCTGCCAGCCCCTCTATTACCTCGGTCATGCCATCCAGAGTCTGTATCCCTGTTTTCAGCACGCGAAAACGGGCCTTGCCATCCCCGATCTGCCATACGCCCCGCTGATCACCGACCCGCTTCACCGCTGCACTGGGCACCGCCAGGCCCGGTGCGCGTTTCTCATAATGTATCGTGACCTCCGCCAGTTCACCCAGCGATATCCGCTGCGGGGCGGCGAAGGAAACCGCAACTACCTGCTCTTCGGTCACGGTGTCGCTCTGAATTTCGACACGCGCCACGATCCCGGCAACCTTGCTTGACTGACTTGAGCGAAGCACCACATCGGCGAGCAATCCCGGCACAAGTCCAGCTGCACGCGACTGGTCAATCCGCGCGCGCACCCACACGCTATCGGGATCGATCACCCGCACGACAGCCTGGCCGGCGACCACCGTGCTGCCGGGTTCAGCCTCGCGCGCTACGACCAAACCATCAACCGGCGCAGTCAACCTGAGATTCGCAAGCTGCTGCGCCGCGGCATTACGATCATGCGCCGCGCGCTCGACATCATTGCGCGCTCCGTGCAGCGCGGCCTGAGCCGATTCAATCCCGGCCTTGGTCACACTGGCTTCGTTATTGCGAATTTCCACAGCCTCCCGGCTCACGAAATTCTTCTGCGCAAGTTCCTGAAAACGCGCCGCATTCGCGGATGCCACCTGATGCCGGCTCTGCGCCTCTCGCAACTGCGCCTCGGCAACCAGCACAGTCTGCTGCACGCGCTGCTGTGCCGCGCTGGCGCTGCTCAGACGCTGCTCCAGATCCACCGGCTCCATCTCGGCAAGCAGTTGCCCTGCCTTGACCGAGTCCCCATGATCCACCAGCACTCTGCGCACGCGTCCGGCTTGTGTTGGCCCGATAGCGTACGAACGGCGCGCCTCCACAGTGCCGACGCCGAAAACGCTTGGTGACAGGATCATTTCCCGGACTACTTCCATCTGTACCTGCACCGGTGCGAGCGGACCTCGGTTGAACGCGAGCCACAACATCGCTGCTACCAGCAACGCGAGGCCTGCCACTCCTGCCATTAGCTTGCGATTCACGCGCGTCCTACCCCGGTTTACCGTCCAGGCGCGGTCGTGTCAGCACCGGCCAGTAACGCACGGCGTAAAGCGCGAAAGCAACAGCCCAAAGCAGGCCCGATATTTGCACGCTGACC
>JBBKXO010000262.1:0-2537 GCA_037969525.1 Burkholderiales bacterium
CCCCCAAGGGGACTTACTTCGTGGCGCGCAGTAGCACTAGCACCGCGCCGCCTCCGCCCTCGGTTTGTGGCGCCTGGCAGTAGGCCAGAACTTCGTCGCGCTGGGCCAGCCAGCCGGCCACCTTTTTCTTTAGCACCGGTTCCTGGTTGGGCGAACGCAGTCCTTTGCCGTGCACGATGCGCACACAGCGCAGACCCTTGCGTATGCAATGCGCCAGGAATTCTGCAGTCAATAGCCGTGCCTCGGGTGCCGTCAAACCATGCAGATCGAGATGATCCTGGATGACCCAGTGGCCGCGGCGCAATTTCTTCAGATGCTGCGCTGACAGGCCGTCGCGCAGGAACAGCAGTTCCTCGCCGCTCTCCATGCCCTGTTCCCAGGCTGGCGAATCGCTGAGCGTGTCGCGCAGCACCTCCAGTTCATCGAGCTGGCGTTGTGCTGCAACCGGACGGGGCCGCGGCCGGTCCAGGCGGACGCGGTTGTCGGGTGGCAACGGCACGACATCGGCCAGCGCCGAACGCAGAAGTTCGTCGTCTTTAGGCAGATTTTCCGGCTGATTATTCGGCTGATTTTTGCCGGTGAGCGGCCTGGTTCGTTTCACGGCGCATTCCAGTCTACGTCCGGTGCTTAGACCAGTCCCTTGCTTTCAAGGTATTTCTGGGCGTCGAGTGCCGCCATGCAGCCGGTGCCGGCGCTGGTGACCGCCTGACGGTAGACATGATCCTGCACGTCGCCCGCGGCAAATATGCCGGGCACGCTGGTGGCCGTGGCATTACCCTTGAGCCCGCTCTGGGTGATGATGTAGCCGTTTTTCATCTCGAGCTGTCCCTCGAAAATATCGGTATTCGGTTTGTGGCCGATTGCGATGAACACGCCTTGCAGATTCTTTTCGGTGGCGGCTCCGGTCTTGGCGTGTTTTACGCGCATGCCGGTAACCCCGGTGTTGTCGCCCAGCACTTCATCCAGCACATGATCCCAGAGGATGGTGGCCTTGCCGGATGCAACGCGTTCATTGAGCTTGTCAACCAGTATGGCTTCGGCGCGGAACTTGTCGCGACGATGCACGACGGTCACGTGGCTGGCGATATTGGTCAGATACAGCGCCTCCTCGACGGCGGTATTGCCGCCGCCGATGACTGAAACCTCCTGATTCTTGTAGAAGAATCCGTCGCAGGTTGCGCATCCCGAAACGCCCTTGCCCATGAATTTTTCTTCCGAAGGCAGGCCGAGGTACATCGCGGATGCGCCGGTGGCGATGATCAACGCATCACAGGTGTAGCTGCCCTGGTCACCGATCAGCGTGATCGGCGTGTCCTTGGCGCGTACGGTGTGTATGTGGTCGAAGATCATTTCGGTATTGAAGCGCTCGGCGTGCTTCTGGAAGCGTTCCATCAGCTCCGGGCCTTGCACACCTTCGGCGTCGGCAGGCCAGTTGTCGACATCAGTAGTCGTCATCAACTGTCCCCCCTGGGCGATACCCGTAATCAGTACCGGTTTGAGGTTGGCACGGGCGGCGTAAACGGCGGCGGAATATCCGGCGGGGCCGGAACCAAGTATCAGGACACGGCAATGCTTGGTGGTCTTGGTGGTGGTAGTAGTGGTCATGGTTTCAAAGGCAGTTCGAAATTTAAAAAAGCCGAAAGGTGGCGGCATGCGACCCTCGGTCAGGAACCCGGAATTGTAACTTAACCCATTGCTGTATAATGAAAAAGTCGGATATTAATCAACTAAAACAAGCAACTGATCCGTGGATCAGGATGCTACCGAATGCTTACCGAGAAGGATCTAATGATCCGCATGGGAGCGCACGTCAGGGCAGGGGCATGTCTACTCGGTTGCGGTGCCGCGACCGTTTTTTCGTCATGGGCGTCGGCCAACGATATGACCCCGAATGCGTCCCAGCATGGGCGTCATGACGTTCCCGTCCTGATCGCGCAGGTCGCCGATCCCGCACAGCCTGCCGCTGTCGATGAGCTGAAATTTGAAATCCGCAGTTATCGCGTTGATGGCAACACCCTGTTGCAGCAGGCGGATATCGACCGCCTGACCGCGCCCTACACCGGCAAGCGCAAGGATTTCGGTGATGTGCAGCGCGCGCTGGAGGCACTGCAGAAAGCGTATCAGGACAGCGGCTACGCGGGCATACAGATTTCCCTGCCCGAGCAGGAGCTTGAACGGGGTGACGTTACGTTCAAGGTTGTCGAGCCCAAAATCGGACAGGTGATGGTCGAAGGCAACCAGCATTTCAGCGCGGATAATGCCCGGCGCAGCGTGCCGTCACTGGTTCCCGGCACGACCCCGAAAACGCAGGAAATTGCGGCCAGCATAAAAGTTGTGAACGAAAACCCGGCCAAGCAGAGCGTGGTTCTGCTGCGCCCCGGCGAACGTGATGGCGCAGTGGACGCGGTGATCCGCGTTGCCGATGTGCGTCCCATGCGCTACAGCGTGAGTTTCGACAATACCGGCAAGGCTTCAATTGCCTCCTTTTCGTACGTGCCGATCGTCTCGACGACCATTCGACTCAAATCGCCGTCACT
>JBBKXO010000263.1:0-8554 GCA_037969525.1 Burkholderiales bacterium
AAAATCGTGCGGCCGTCGAAACAGGATGACCGTACGCTGTTCCGGTTCAAGCCCAATTATGCTGCGCAGCCGCTGACGACTGCACTGGACTGGTCGGCCTGGGGTGGCTTCGACAAAGCCGTCGAGATGTGCAACAACAACGGGCACTGTCGCAAATTCGATGCCGGTACCATGTGTCCCTCGTACCGCGTTACCCGCGAGGAACAGCATCTGACCCGCGGCCGCGCCAATACACTGCGGCTGGCGATGTCCGGGCAGCTGGGCGCGGACGGACTGACCTCGGAAGCCGTGCGTGAGGCGATGGAACTGTGCGTGTCGTGCAAGGGCTGTAAACGCGAATGTCCGACCGGCGTCGACATGGCGAAAATGAAAATCGAGTTCCTGCACCACTGGCGCCGGCATCATGGCCTGAGTCTCAAGGAGCGCCTGATTGCGTACTTGCCGCGTTATGCACCTTGGGCGGCGCGATTCGCACCGGTGCTGAATGTATTGCAGGGCCTGGCCAAGCCTTTGCTGGGATTTGCCGCGCAGCGGACACTGCCTGCCTGGCGCAGTGATGCATTTGTTGTGCCCGTGGCGCAGGCGGCGGCCGGCAATCGGGATGTCGTGCTGCTGGTCGACACCTTCAATACCTGGTTCGAACCGGAAAATGCGCGGGCCGCCGTCAAGGTGCTGGAAGCCGCAGGCTATACCGTACATTTACCGCGCGCCGCGGATGACACCCGGCCGCTGTGTTGCGGGCGGACATTTCTCGCCAGTGGCCTGGTCGACGAGGCTCGCGCTGAGGCGCAGCGCATGATTGCGGCGCTGCAACCTTATATTGTGCGCGGCGTGCCGGTGATCGGACTGGAACCTTCGTGTCTGTTTTCGCTGCGCGATGAATTTCTGTCCATGCTGCCGGCCGATGTGGCGGCGCCGCTGGCACAACAGGCCATGCTGTTCGAAGAATTCATCGCGCGTGAACACGACGCGGGGCGACTGCAATTGAAACTGAAAGCGCTGCCGCAGGCGAAGGCGCTGCTGCACGGACATTGCCACCAGAAAGCGTTTGCGGCGATGCCCGCAGTGCGCAAGGTGCTGGCGTTGGTGCCGAATCTGAGTGTCGAATTGATCGAATCTAGCTGCTGTGGCATGGCGGGCAGCTTCGGTTACGAAGCAAAACACTATGAGGTGTCGATGCGCATGGCGGAAGCCTCATTGCTGCCGAAGGTGCGCGAAGCTGACCCTAATACCTTGATCGTCGCCGATGGCACCAGTTGCCGCCACCAGATTCGCGATGGTGCAGCGCGTGATGCGTTGCATGTGGCGCGGGTACTTGCTGCAGCGCTGCAATAATTCTAGCGCTGTAGTATCGATATCTGCGTAGTTTTGCGGGTTGACAATTCGGACGTACGCTCATAGCCTGAAGTCCATATAACAGAATAATAGTTCGGAGGAGGATGGACCAGCCTGTAGCCGCAACAGCCGCGGCTGGTGCGGCAACGCACCCGTGGCTGCTGGAAATCGAAAACCTGCACGTGCATTTCGTCACGTCGCGCGGGGTTGTGCGCGCGGTCGAAGGGATTTCGTACAAAGTCAAACCCGGCGAAGTCGTGGCACTGGTCGGTGAATCCGGTTGCGGAAAATCCGTATCGTCATTGGCGGTGATGCGCCTGCTTGCCAAACCGGCGGGCCGCGTGGTGCACGGCCGCATCCTGTTCGAAGGCCGCGACTTGCTGACGCTGCCGGACGAGGAGATGCGCGAGATCCGCGGTCGCGACATCGCGATGATTTTCCAGGAGCCGATGACATCGCTCAATCCGGTGCTCACCATCGGCTTTCAGATCATGGAGCCGCTGCTGATCCACATGGGCATGGACATGGAGGCTGCCCGCAAGCGCGCCACTGAACTGTTGACGCTGGTCGGCATTCCGGATCCGGAACGCCGCCTTGAACAATATCCCCACCAGTTCTCCGGCGGCATGCGCCAGCGCGTGATGATTGCAATCGGCCTGGCCTGCAATCCCAAGCTGATCATTGCCGATGAGCCGACCACTGCGCTCGACGTGACGATCCAGGCGCAGATCCTGGAGCTCATGAAGAACCTGTCGCGGGATCTCAATATCGCGCTGGTGATCATTACGCACAATCTGGGCATCGTTGCGCGCTACGCCGACCGCGTGAACGTCATGTACGCGGCGCGCCTGGCGGAGACGGGGCGCGCAGCCGACGTGTTCGCGCAGCCACTGCATCCCTATACCGCCGGACTATTGCGTTCGGTGCCGCGGCTCGACCAGCCGCGCGGCCGCAAGTTGGAAACCATTGAGGGTTTGCCGCCGAACCTTCTTGATCCGCCGCCTGGATGCCGCTTTGCGCCGCGCTGCCGGGCCAAAAAGGATGCCTGCGTTGCGGCAGTTCCTGACCTCGAGGGCGTGCTGCCCGACCGCCACTCAGCCTGCATCCGGGCGAAAGAAATGGCCGAGGTTGGCGCTGTCGGACTGGGATTGCAGAGCGCGCAACCTGAGCAGCCGGTGGCGAAAACCATAGACCGTACCAAGCCGCTGCTGCAGGTCGATGGATTGAAGACTTATTTCGACGTCACTACCGGCTTCAAGGCGTTCGGTGCCCGCAAGAGCCTGGTGCGCGCTGTCGATGATCTGTCGATCAAGATATACCGCGGCGAGACAGTGGGCCTCGTCGGCGAGTCGGGCTGCGGCAAGACCACGGTCGGGCGTACGCTCTTGAGACTGGAGCGTGCGACCAGCGGCAGTATTCAGTTTGATGGCATCGATGTGGTCACTGCGAAGGGCGATGCGCTGAAGGCTTACCGGCGCAAGGTCCAGGTCATTTTCCAGGACCCTTACAGCTCGCTCAATCCGCGCATGACCATAGGCCAGATCATCGCCGAGCCGATGCTGGTCTACCGGCTCGTGCCTGACCGCAAGGCTGCGCAGGCGCGTGTTCAGGATTTACTGACGCAGGTGGGCCTGTTTGAATACATGGCGGAGCGCTATCCGCATGAACTCTCGGGCGGCCAGCGGCAGCGCGTGGGCATTGCCCGCGCACTTGCGATGGAGCCGGAGTTCATCGTGTGCGACGAGCCGGTGTCCGCGCTCGATGTGTCGATTCAGGCGCAGATCATCAACCTGCTCGAAGAGCTGCAACAGAAGTTCAATCTGACCTTTCTGTTTATCGCGCACGATTTGGCGGTGGTGCGCCATATTTCGAACAGAGTAATCGTAATGTACTTGGGCAAGGTCATGGAAGTCGCCGATCGTGACGCGCTGTACGCCGATCCCCTGCATCCGTACACGCAGGCTTTGCTGGAGGCAGTGCCGATTCCCGATCCGGTGTCGGAGGCACAGCGTGCGCATAGCGTGATCGGTGGCGAAGTGCCGAGTCCGCTGAATCCGCCTGCCGGATGCGTGTTTCATACGCGCTGCCCGCGTGCGACCGACGAGTGTAAAATGGAAATTCCCAAACTAAAAGAAGTGCAGCCTGGACACTACGCGGCATGCATCAGGATTTAAGAGACAACAATTCCAAAGGAGAATGTGATGAAACTTAAAATATTGCTGTTGATTGTTTCCGCACTGCTAGTCGCGTCAGGCGTCGTGCACGCACAGAAGCGTGGCGGCGAACTCAAGTTCGCCGTGAGCGCCGAGCCGCCCAACTATGACTGCCATGCGAATTCCTCGTTCGCGTTTATTCACCCGGTGCGCCCGCATTATTCGACGCTGCTCAAGTTCGATGCGGCCAACTATCCCAAGATCAAGGGCGATCTCGCCGAGTCGTGGACGGTGTCAAGCGACGGCCTGACCTACACCTTCAAGCTGCGCAATGGAGTCAAGTTCCATGACGGCTCCGCGCTGACCTCGACCGACGTCAAGGTGAGCTACGATCGCATCAGGAATCCGCCCAAGGGCGTTGTGTCGGTCCGCGGTAGCGCCTATTCGGACATTACGTCCATCGATACGCCGGATGCCGGCACGGTGGTGGTCAAGCTCAGCAAGCGTAATGCCGCCATGTTGTCCCTGTTCGCTTCACCTTGGGACTGCATCTACAGCGCCGCGAAGCTTAAATCGGATCCGAAGTATCCCAGGGAAGTCGTGATGGGCACCGGAGCCTTTGAGTTCGTCGAGCATGCCAATGGCTCGCACTGGGTCGGCAAGCGTTTCGACAACTACTTCGAAAAGGGCAAGCCCTACCTCGACGGCTTTCGCGCCATCTTCATTCGCAACACTGCTGCGCGGGTTAATGCCCTGCAGGCGGGCGAAGTCCTCGCCGAATTTCGCGGGCATTCCCCGGCAGACCGCGACAGGCTGGTGAAGGCGGTCGGTGACAAGGTGAACGTCTACGAGAGCCCGTGGATCTGCGCACTCGTGGTTACGCACAACACCGAGAAGAAGCCATTCGACGACGCCCGCGTACGCCGTGCGCTATCGCTCGCGGTGGATCGCTGGGGCGGAGCGGAAGCGCTGTCCAAGATCGCGCTGGTGCGCTCCGTGGGCGGGGTATTGCGTCCCGGGTCCGAGCTGGCTGCGACGGAAGCAGAACTGACGAGCTATCCGGGTTTCTCCAAGGACATCAACAAGTCCCGCGAGGAAGCGAAGCGGCTGCTCAAGGAAGCTGGCGTACCCAACCTCAAGTTCAAGTTCACCAACCGCAATGTGCCTATGCCGTATACGCCGGTCGGCGTGTTCCTGATCGACCAGTGGCGGCAGATTGGCGTCACGGTGGAGCACGAGCAGTTGGAAACCAAGCTCTACCAGGCCGCGCTGCGGGGCGGTAACTATGAAGTGGGACTCGATTTCAACTGCGACTTCATGGACGAACCCAATCTGCAACTACAGAAGTACCTGTCCTCGGACAAGTCCACAATCGATTACTCCCGCAGCAAGGACCGCACCCTCGACGGTCTGTTCGACAAGCAGGTGGGCGCAACAAGCACGGAGGAGCGTCGGAAAATACTGCGCGAATTCGAGAAGCGCGCAATGGAGGAAGCGTATAGCGTTCCCACGATCTGGTGGCATCGCATCATCGTGACCTGGAAGCAGTTGAAGGGCTGGCACATGTCGCCAAGCCACTATCTCAACCAGGATCTCACCGACGTCTGGCTCGATCAGTAAGACCGTAACTGGTCAGCAGTAAGGAAGGAAGCGCGGGCAGACCCGCGCTTCCTTCGCTTGCTTAATTTTTAAAATTTGTCCGCTAATTACGAATTACGTTACCCATAGATATGCTGCGCTACACGATTAACCGCCTGCTATTGATGATCCCGACCCTGCTGGGGGTCGCGGTGCTGGTGTTCATCATGCTCCGTATGATGCCCGGTGACATTGTCGAGCTGAAACTTTTGGCCGAAGGCGGCAGCGTTTCCATGGAGACGCTGGCTGTCGAACGTACACGCCTGGGGCTCGACAAGTCGCTCTGGGGGCAGTTCGGTGACTGGATGGTGGGGCTCGTTACGCTGGATTTCGGCATCTCGATGTGGACCGGCAAACCGGTGATCGAGGAGATCGGTTCCCGGCTCGAACTCTCGATGCAGGTGGCACTCATGGCCACTGTACTGGCGATCGCAATCGCGCTGCCGCTCGGGACACTTTCCGCCCTTTACAAGGACACCTGGATCGACCACGTAATCCGCGTGTTTGCGATTGCCGGACTCGCAGTGCCGTCATTCTGGCTGGGCATGATCATCATCCTGTCCCTGCTGCTGACGTTCGACTGGATTCCGCCACTGACCTACCTGCCGATCTACGAGGATCCGTGGCACAACCTGTCGCAGTTGATCTGGCCGGCGATGGCCGTCGGCTACCGCTATTCGGCGGTGGCTACGCGCATGATGCGTTCCACTATTCTTGAAGTGCTGCAGGAGGATTACATCCGTACGGCGCGTGCCAAGGGCGTGTATGAAAAGTGGGTAATCTCGCGCCACGCGATGCGCAACGCCATGCTGCCGGTGATCACGGTCATCGGTCTCGAATTTGCGTTTCTGATCGGCGGCCTGGTCGTCACCGAGCAGGTCTTCAATCTCAACGGGCTCGGGAAACTGTTCGTCGAAACCGTGACCCGCGGCGACTTCACCATGGTGCAGGCGCTGGTCATGCTGATCGCCGCATTCTTCGTCATTATCAACTTTGTGGTCGACATGCTCTATGCCGTGTTCGATCCTCGCGTGCGCTACCGCTGATGATCGGGTCCGCGACTCAGAGTATCGTTTACGACGCGCCCAAGCGCCGGCATCCGTTGCTTACATTCGTCGTCCAGCAGCCGCTGGGCGCAGCCGGACTCGTGGTCATTGTGATCATGCTGTTTGCCAGTATTTTTGCCCAGTACGTGGCGCCCTACAATCCAGTGGTGATTGACTTCAGTTCGATGCTGTCGCCTCCTTCCTGGGAGCATTGGATGGGGACCGATTCCTTTGGGCGCGACGTGTATACCCGCATCATTTATGGCGCGAGAACCGCGTTGCTGGTTGGATTCCTGTCGTCATTAATGGGCGCTACGCTGGGCGCGGTGATCGGCGTGATATCGGCCTACTTTGGCGGGCGAATTGACATGGTGATCCAGCGTTTCATGGACGTGCTCCTGTCTTTCCCGATCATCGTACTCGCGCTGACGGTCGTCGCCGTACTGGGTAAATTCCTGGTCGGAGGGTTGGATCTGAACCTGGTGGTCGCTATTGCCATCCCGATGGTGCCGAAAGTGGCAAGGGTCATCCGGTCATCTGCGCTGGCGATCCGCGAACTGCCGTATATAGACGCGGCACGCGCTGCCGGTTTTTCCCATACCCGCATCATTTTCCGTCACATCGTACCGAATGTGACGGCACCGTACCTGATTATGCTTACTGCGTTCATGGCGCAGGCCATCCTGCTCGAAGCCTCGCTGTCGTTTCTCGGGTTGGGTGTGACCGAGCCGACGGCAGCGTGGGGACTGATGCTGTCCGGCTCGTCGGCCGAGTTTTACCGTGAGGCGCCGTGGATGATCATCTTCCCCGGACTGGCGATCAGCCTGGCAGTGTTTGCATTCAACCTGTTCGGCGACTCGCTGCGCGACTGGCTGGATCCGAAGATCAAGCTGTAGCGCGCTGCGGATATCCCGCGGACTCTAGGCCTCGCGCGTGTAGCGCCGTACCTGCGCTTCGTCCACATGGATGCCCAGGCCCGGGCCTGATGGCACGGTGAAATGCCCCTGGTCCAGCCGCAGCGGTTGCTCGACGATGTCGTCAGCCAGATAGGGACTGGACAGGCTGACGCCCCAGTCGAGCGCGGGTATGGCTGCGGCGAGATGCAGCAGTCCGGCGCTGGCGACGCCGGCTTCCGCGATCTTGCACGCAAGATTCACTTTCATATCCAGCTGTTCGCAGACCAGCGCGGCGTCGTAAACGGTCTGCATGCCGCCCAGCTTGATCGTTTTAAGGCTGCAGCCATGGGCGGCTTTGGATTCGTGGTGCCGGCGCAGATCGTCAATGCTGTGCAGGCCTTCATCGATGCTGATTTTCACCCGTCTGGCCGCGGCAACGCGAGCCATGCCGGCGACATCGTGACCGGCAACAGGTTGCTCGAAAAATTCGATGCGGGTGTCGGCGATGTTCCGTACAAAACGGATGGCTTCATCCGGCGTCCACGCCTGGTTGGCGTCTGCGCAGATCAGCACCTCGTCATCCGCAATCGCCTCGCAGATCGCCCGCGCGCGCTCGGCATCCGCTTCCGGCGAGGCCACACCCACCTTGATTTTGATTGCGACATAACCTTCGGCCAGCCGCTTTCTGGTTTCCGCGATGTCGCCTTCGGTGCTGCCGGTGCCGATCAGACGCAGCGCCGGGATGCGCGAGCGGCGCGCGCCGCCCAGCAATTCGTAAATGGGTTTGCCGCGGGCTTTGCCCAGCGCATCCAGTAGCGCCATTTCGATGGCCGCCTTGGCGCCGTTGTTGCCGTAGAGGTACTGGCCGGCGCGCTTCATGATCGCAGAGATATCGTCCAATGGCATACCGGCCAGTTTGTCGGCTAGATAATGCACGGCAGCAATCATGCTGCCGTGGGTTTCCCCGGTCATGGTGGGTGCCGAGGCTGCTTCGCCCCAGCCGACGATGCCGTCGCGGGTCTCCAGACGCACCAGCAGGTTTTCAGCGTTGAGGATTTCCTCAAACGACATCTTCACTGGCTTGATCATCGGCAGGCTGATGGCAATGGGCTGTATGCGCTGTATTTGCATGGAAATCCTGAACAAAAATGGCGCCCGGAAGGGCGCCATTTACATCAATACAATCAATATGTAAGACGTATTTTTGAGGGCGCGGAATCGCCGCTTATATTTTGCCGATTTTTTGCACAGCCTTGGCCATGCGCTTGTAATCCGCATCAAAGAACGCTTTGAAGTCCGCCGTGTCGCGGTAATCAGGCACGATCTTGACCTTTTCCAGCGCGTCCTTGAAGGCCGGTTCCGCCGCGGCTTTGCGCACGACATCGCGCAACTGCGTAAGCGTAGCGTCCGGCAGCCCTGCCGTGGTGAATACGCCCACCCACAGATAAGCTTCCACGTCGATGCCCTGTTCCTTGAATGTCGGCAC
>JBBKXO010000264.1:0-5085 GCA_037969525.1 Burkholderiales bacterium
CCTCGATCGCCGCCATCTGTTCTTCGTAGGCGCGGATCACGTCGTCGAGGTTGCGCGCGGTTGCGCGGCCCCGGCACGTTCAAGACAGCAACCTCACCCACGCAGTTCACCCGCGTCGCCTATTCAGCCGCCCATGTCGTCGCCGATCCGCTGATGGCCGGCAACCCGTGGCTGGACTGTGCCGTGGACTGGGACGCCACCATCGCCTACCGCCGCCACCTGTGGAGTCTGGGCCTGGGTGTCGCCGAAGCCATGGACACCGCACAGCGCGGCATGGGCATGGACTGGAAAGCCTCATTCGAACTGATCCGCCGTTCGGTGAATGCCGCGAAGGACATCCCGGGCGCTTTACTTGCGTCGGGTTGTGGCACCGACCAGTTGGCCCCCGCAGCCGCGCGCAACCTCGACGACGTGATCCGCGCCTACGAAGAACAGATGGCGGCGATCGAAGGCTGCGGTGGCAAGCTGATCGTGATGGCCAGCCGCGCGCTGGCGCGCATCGCGAAAAGCCCCGCCGATTACGAAAAAGTGTATGACCGCATCCTCAGCCAGGCGCGCGAGCCGGTGATCATCCACTGGCTGGGCGACGCCTTCGACCCGGCACTCAAAGGCTACTGGGGCAGCGACGATCCCAAACCGGCCGTCGACACCGCGCTCGGCATCATCGCCGCGCATCCGGACAAGGTCGACGGCATCAAGATTTCACTGCTCGACGACCACATCGAAACCGCAATGCGCCGACGACTGCCGCCCAAGGTGCGCATGTATACCGGGGATGATTTCAACTTCGCACCGCTGATCGCCGGCGACGGCAAAGGCGATCTACCGAACCACCAGCACAGCGATGCGCTGCTCGGCATCTTCGACGCCATAGCCCCGGCGGCCAGCGCGGCACTGCTCGCCCTCGCGCAGGGCGACCAGAAACAATTCGACGCCATCCTCGCCCCCACCGTGCCGCTGTCGCGCCACATCTTCAAGGCGCCGACCTGGTATTACAAAACGGGTGTGACTTTCATGGCGTGGCTCAACGGCCACCAGACGCACTTCACCATGGTCGGCGGCCAGCAGAGCGCACGGTCATTGCCGCACCTGGCGGAATTGTTCAGGTTGGCGGATGGTGCGGGGTTGTTGCAGAAACCTGAGCTGGCGATTGCGCGGATGAAGGCGCTGCTGGCGATGCACGGCATCTCCTGACGCCACCCAACAAAAAGTAGCCCGTAAGGGGCAAAGCGGATTACGGGGGGAACCCCGTATTTCACTTCGTTACATACGGGCTACGCTTGCTGGCGGTGCACGGGATCTCCTGACGTCGCCAACAAAAAGTAGCCCGTAAGGAGCACAGCGGATTACGGGAAGCCCTTCCCGTATTTCACTTCGTTACATACTGGCTACACTTGCTGATTACGCGCTGTTTATTCTCTCACCTGATCCGCATCGGCCATCCGCTACCCGCCAGATCGTCCTTCGCCTTCTGGATGAATTCTTTGCGACCTTGTTCACCAGATTTGTGTTCCAGCAAAGCGCCACGGTAATGGACGGCTCCACTGAAACCCATTGAGAGCACGCCGGTCGATTGCCCAGGCGCAATTACGTTTTTGTAATGAGTCTGTACGGCATCTGCCCCATCCAGCCCTACAGACGTTCCGAGCACATAAATTCCCATGAAAGCAATCTCACCTTCCCGGACTATGACACGCGAGAGCTCTAGTACATTCTGTGGAAAGTACGTCATGTACGTCCCCCGCTGCACGACTGGGGCGAGAAACATCGATGCGACAGCCACATAAGTACCGGGGCGGGCGTTCAGGAGATATGCCCGGCTGTCTTTGACGTAGTTCGACCGAATGATCGACTGCTGCATTAGGCCATCGGCACCTTCGATTCTTACGAAGTAGACCTGAACTGGATCGTGGCTACTGATCCCCAGCGGCGATTTCACCAGAACATCGATTGCGATGGCCGAACTTTGCGGTTGTGACGCCTCCGGTATGGGCTGAGTAGTCGCGCAACCGGCGAGAAAAATCAGGACAAACACTACTGCGCTAGGCAAGAACTGCTTACGTGGCAATCTCATGGTAGTGCTCCTTGCAAATGAAACTCGCCGCAATAGACGCCAAATTTTATCCACACAGTGTCGCCTGCACAATTAGTGCGATTACCTTTAATATTAATTAATAAAAACAACAACTTATTAAAAATAATATTGCCGTCACCCGAGCAGCTTACGCGCTCGATAACAGTGCAACAAGTTTAGAGGCGAGAAAAGAACCAGCGCCTGAACGCAGCAGCATGCGATTCGGATCAGGAAATATTCGCTGCCTTTTTGATTACCGTCACCTTCGCCATCTCCGGCGACTTCTTGTAATGCACATCCAGCGGATAACACCCGGAAATCAGCCCATGACGCGGTGCGGTGGTGCAGTCACTGAAAGTACGGCACAGCCGTTTGCGCTGCATGCCTTTGCCACTCAGCACATCAGCAGGTAACTCGGGATACGCCAGCACCATGCGACCGAGGCCGACCAGATCCGTCCAGCCCGCACGCACCACCGCCTGCGCGACATGCGGCAGGAATTCCTGCAAGTAGGTGTACCCACTTCCGACCAGCGCGACGTCGGGATAGGTCTGCTTCAGCTCGCGCACCACATTGAGGTGGCGCATTACGCCGATCAGCGGGTCTTTTTCGCTTCCGGAGATAGCAGAGCCAATAGTTTTATTCAACTACCGGCTGGCGTTTTGGAAGCAACAAGGCCGCCAGCGCCGGCAGCAGCAAGATGGCACCCAGCATGTTCACCAGAAACATGAACGCCAGCAGGATGCCCATGTCCGCCTGGAACTTCAGCGCCGAAAATGCCCACGATCCCACGCCCACGCTCATGGTGACGGCGGTGAATACCGCGGCGGTGCCGCGCTGGCGCAGGGCTTCGAAAAATGATTCTTCGATACTTGCCCCTGTTTCAATGAGGTGGTGCCTGAAGCGCTCGTAGAGATAAATTCCGTAGTCCACACCCACGCCCACGCCCAGCGCAATCACGGGCAGAGTGGAAACCTTGAGTCCGATGCCCATGCTTGCCATCAGCGCATTGCAGAGTATCGAAACCAGCGCCAGCGGCAGGATGATGCAGAGGACTGCCTGCCATTGCCGGAAAGTTGCCCAACACAGAAAAATGATGGTGCCGAAAATTGACATCAGCATGGTCACTTCGGCGGCATCCACCGCCTCGTTGGTGGCAGCCATCACGCCTACATTGCCGCTGGCGAGCAGGAATTTGAGCTTGTCGGAATTGTATTCCTGCGTGAATTTCTTGATTTCCCGGACGATATGGGCAATGGTCGTCCCTTGATGATCTTTGGTAAAAACCAGCACCTGCATGGCACTGCAGTCACTGTTGAGTAGCCCCGTGGCGGTGTCTATCGGGGTGACAGACTGGGCCAGCACATCCCTGTTGCGCGACAGTGCCCGCCACTTCAGATTGCCTTCATTCCATCCGGCGTTAATGATTTTGGCGAGCCCGGGCAGTGCCACCACCGACTGCACCCCGTACACATTGCGCATGTACAGTTCAAAGCGGTCTATGGTGTCCATGATCTCAAAAGTCGTGCAAGCGCCCTGCACGCCCTGCGTCTGCACTATCACCGAAATCACATCCACGCCGATTGAAAACTTGCTGACAATGACCGCGTTGTCTTTGTTGTAGCGGGAATCATCATGCAGTTCCGGGATACCTTTACCCAGATCCCCGGTTTTAATATCCCGCGCTTTCCATGCGCCGCCGATCAGCAGAACCAAAGCCACCGCGACCATGATCAATGCCGGGCGCGGCCGCGTGAGTCGCGCCAGACTGCGCCACATGCCGTCAAACCGCGATCCCATGGTGCTTGCTCGCCGGAAAGCCCCGGGTTCCAGCTTGGCGTAAGACAGCAAAATGGGCAGCAGCATCTTGTTTGTGAGTATCATCAACGCCACACCCAGACTGGCGGTGACGCCCAATTCGCGCACGATATCGATCTTAATGTGCATGATGACCATAAAACCCAGTGCATTGGTAATCAGCGCAACCGTGCCGGGAATCGCCAAGCGCAGAAAGGCATTGCGCGCGGCGGCGGGACCTTCGGCGCCTTGCACCACTTCGTACTTCCAGACATTGGTCATTTGCACGGCGTGGGACACGCCTATGGAGAAAATCAGAAACGGTACCAGTATGGAAAGCGGATCAATGCCGAAGCCGATCAGCGGCAAAATTCCCAGCAACCAGATCACCGGCATGAGTGCGCAAACGAGGGCCAATATGGTCAGCCGCAGCGAGCCGGAATAAAAGAACAGGAGCAACGCGGTGATGACGAACGCCACGCCAAAAAATGCGATGACACCCACCGCACCATCGGCAATATCACCCACCGCCTTGGCAAATCCGATGATATGCACGCTGTGCCGCTCGTCCTGGAATTTTGACCGAATCTGCTCCAGTTGCTGCGCCACCTCACGATAATTCAATCGTTTTCCGCTGACCGGATCGATCTCCAGTAAATCTGCGCGCACCAGAGCGGCAGAAAAGTCATTCGCTACCAGTCGCCCGACATTGCCGGACTTGAGCACATTGCGCCGCACCTTTTCCAGATCATCCGGCGTACCCCTGAAATCCGCAGGAATGACATTCCCCCCGGAAAAACCTTCTTCAACGACCTCAATAAAACGGACATTCGGGGTGAACAACGAGGTAACCGTTGGCCGGTCCACGCCCGGAATGAAAAAGACTGCGTCGGTCACCTGCTTCAAGGTCGCGAAAAATTCCGGACTGTAAATTTCTTTTCCGTCTTTTTGCATGACTGCAACCAGCACGCGGTTTGCGCCGCCGAAGGTCTGCTGATATTTCGAAAAGACTTTCATGTACTCATGCTGCAACGGGATCATCTTGTTGAATCCCGCGTCCACACGCAGCAAAGTCCCGGTGTAGACGAACAGGGCAGTCAGTACAACAAACGCCGCCAGCAGGCTGCGGCGGCGGCCGAATATCAGGTCAGCGATCCGTTCGATAAAGTGATTCAGCGTCATGGCTTGGCAAGCCCGGTGATGCGAGTTACGCC
>JBBKXO010000265.1:0-3853 GCA_037969525.1 Burkholderiales bacterium
CCGGTGCGTATCATGAACAATTCGGCGATCAGGTGGTTGGTCGTGCCGACTCCCGCATTGCCCATCAGCAGATTGCCACCCTGTGCCTTGGCGACTGCAATCAGCTCCTTGGTGGTACGCGCGGGCAACGAGGGATGCACCACCAGTGCCAGCGGCACCACGGCAATGCGGCCCACAGGCGCCAGGTCGCGCACGATGTCATAAGGCAGATTCGTATAGAGCGCCGGGCCGTTGGTCATCACGCTGCTCGATGCCACCATGATGGTGTAGCCATCGGGAGCGGCCCGCACCACGGCCGTGGTGCCGATCGATCCGCCGGCACCGCCGGCGCGGTTTTCCACCAGCACTTGCTGCCCGAGCAGTTCCGAGAGTCCGGGAGCAATGGTGCGTGCCGTGATATCGACATTGCCGCCGGGTGCGAATGGCACCAGCACGCGTATCGGTTTGGCGGGATAACCTTGTGCAGTGGCAGTGGAGAAGGCTGCCAGCAGTACGGCGCCTGTAATGAAGGTGCGGAAGGTGCGAATCATGGTGCTGCTCCTCGGGAACGGTTGATTTTGATGTTGATGGCGTAGTCATGTTTTCATTGCGCCATCGTTCTGTCAAACTGCGCCAGCGCGCCAGAACAATAACAGCAATAACATCACATCTCGCGCTTTACCTGTATCAACGCGTTGCAAAGGAATCGGCATGTCCACCCGCGGCTTCTGGATTGATCATTTTCCCGGTAATTTCCTGTGGTCCAATGCCGCACTGGCGTGCAAGGGCATGGCGCCCTACGGCGTGGTGGCGATGGATGAAATCGACCGCATAGCCGAACGCCTGAAAACCCGCCAGGGCGAAGCGCAGGCCTGGCAGGAGGAATGGTGCGCGATGGCGGCGCAGATTGAAAAAGCCGCCGATGCCGCAGCCGGGCAGGGGAACAGCCGCACGGCGGGCAATTACTACATGCGCGCCGGCAATTATTACTACACCGGCGAGCGTTTCATTCCGCCGGGTGCGGCCAAGCGCGCGGTCGGCCTGCAGGCTTATCGTTGTTACCGCGAGGGTCTGCAACGCGCTTATCCGAATGTGGAATTCGTTGAAGTGCCTTATGGAGACGAGAAGCGGAGGGATACGACGCTGCCTGCCTTGTTCATGAAAGCGCCGGGCGTGTCGGCGCGCGCGCCGACCGTGGTGATTTTCAACGGCATGGACAACTGCAAGGAGATGAGCGTCATCTTCGCCGGACTGGAGTTCGCGAAGCGCGGCATGCACACCCTGGCCATCGACGGGCCGGGGCAGGGTGAGTCCCTGCGTTTTCGCGGTTTGCACAGTCGTTACGATTACGAAGTACCGGGCAAGGCGGCGTACGACTATGTTGCGCAACGCGCCGATGTCGATCCGGCGCGGGTGGTGATCATGGGTTACAGCTTCGGCGGTTATTACTCAGGCCGCATTGCCGCGTTTGAACAGCGTTATGCCGCAGGCGTGGCGATGACCGCATTGCACTGGGATCTCGCCGCATGGCAGATCCGCATCAAGGAGAAGGCGCAGCAGGAAGGCAACAAGGTTGCGCAGTCGAATTTCCAGTTCCAGTGGGTAGTGGGCACCGCCGATGCGGATGCCGCGATTGAGGTGGCGAAGGGGTTTACTCTCAAGGATGTGGCGCAGCAGATCACCATGCCATTCCTGGTCACCCACGGCGCCAACGACCGCGTGGTGCCGGTCGAAAATGCGCAGAAGCTGTACGACGCCATCAAGTCGAAACGCAAAACGCTGCGCATCTTCACCGCGGAGGATGGCGGCGCCGAGCATGCTCACGTTGACAACCGTCAGGTGGGTGTCGATTTCGTTGCGGACTGGATTGCGGCGAATCTGCCGAGTAACTAACGCCCCACGGAATCAGGTTTGCCCGGCGCGCAGCGCCTGCTCCAGCCAGCCCGGAACATTGATCCTTTCAACGAACCATTTCAGTGCCTTGCCTTTGTGCGTGGTGCGCCAGGCGAGTTGCAACTGCTGGCTGACCTTGGGCTCCTCGGTGCGCTTGATGACTAGTTCGCCGCGATTAGCAGCAGCTGCCGCGAGACAACTCGGCAGATAACCAACGCCAAGACCCATGACCTGCGCCTGCAGCTTGGCTGAGGCATCACCCACAGTCAGCGTGCTCTGGCCCGACAGCAACCCGGTGGTGCGCGGAGGCAGATTGCGCGAACTGTCGGCCACCACCACCGCGCGATGCGCGAGTATGTCCTGGCGGCGCAAGGGTTCCGCTGTCGTGGCGAGGGCATGTCCGGGAGCGACGGCGAATACCCATTCCAGTTCACCCAGCGGCCGCGTCTGGTAACCGCCGCCTGCGGGACCTTCACCGTTGGCGCCGATTGCGAGTTCGGCGCGTTCCGAGACCAGTGCATCCCAGCAACCACCGAGTATTTCCGGGGTAAAACGCAATCGGGTATCGGCATTCTGGTCGGAAAAATCTCGCGCCAGTTGCAGCATCGACTGTGACGGAATAATGGCGTCGTAGGCTATGCGCAGTTCCGCTTCCCAGCCGGTGGCGACGCGTTTGACGCGCGCCTCGAGTTCAGTGGTCGCACGCAACAGGTGACGGCCTTCTTCGAGCAACTCGCGCCCGGCCGCGGTGAGTTTTGCGCGATGACCTCGACGGTCGAACAGCGGTACGTCGAGATCTTCCTCCAGTTTCTGCACGGTATAGGTGATGGCCGAAGGGACGCGATGCAGCTCGTGACCGGCAGCTGCGAAACTGCCTTTACGGTCTATTGCGTCCAGCACCAGCAGGGCATCCAGAGTCAGTCTCATCACTGCTATCACCTCGATCATATAACTATTAATTTATCTATAAAGAATTATAACTAATTGGTTTTAAACAATAAAGATATTCATAATTTTTGAATGTTTAAGTCAAATAGTTTCGCTATCTTGCGCCGGCCGCTGCTCCTAGGATGCGTTCCTTGGCAACACCTGAGCTACGTAACCGGAAAGGAATGGAAATGCTGAACCTGCGTAAAAGTGTAGACCGCGGCCATGCCAACCACGGCTGGCTGGATTCGTTCCACACGTTTTCATTTGCCGGTTATCACGATCCGGCCGAGATGGGTTTTGCGGCGCTGCGCGTCATCAATGATGACCGCGTCGAGCCGGGCCAGGGTTTCGGCATGCACGGTCATCGCGACATGGAAATCATCACCTACATGCTCGACGGCGTGTTGCAGCACAAGGACAACATGGGCAACGGTTCGGTAATCCGTCGCGGCGACGTGCAGCGTATGAGCGCGGGGCGCGGCGTGATGCACAGCGAATTCAATCCATCAGCGACGGAGGCCGTGCATCTGCTGCAGATCTGGATCGAGCCGAATGTAACCGGCATCCCGTCGAGTTACGAGGACCGGCATTTCGCCGATGCTGAAAAGCGCGGCCGTCTGCGCCTGATCGCATCGCCCGACGGGCGCGGCGATTCAGCGACCATACATCAGGACGCGTACGTGTACGCCACGCTGCTCGATGGTGCAGAGGCTGTATCGCTCGAACTGGCCCCGGGGCGTAGCGCCTATGTGCATGTTGCCCGCGGCACGGTGGCAGTCAACGGCGAGGTGCTACACAACGGCGACGGCGCCAAGATTACCGGCGAGACGGCAGTGCGACTGGGTGAGGCTCTCGACGCCGAGGTATTGCTGTTCGATCTGATTTGAAATGACTTTAACTTTTACTGACTTAACAGGAGATACAACATGACACAGGTAGCAGTGGTTTATCACAGTGGTTACGGCCATACCGCGGAAATCGCCAAGGCCGTGCAGCGCGGCGCTGCTGTATCCGGCGCCGACGTGAAACTGATTGCCGTGGGCGATATCGA
>JBBKXO010000266.1:0-5550 GCA_037969525.1 Burkholderiales bacterium
GTTGTGCGGCAGCCGTCAGTTGGGTGCGCAGCAGTAGGTTGGCGCCGACGCCGCCGTCGAGCAAAGCGGTCTGCAGCGACTGGTGGTCGCCGGCGGCGTCGGCGCCAACCTACTGCTGCGCACCCAACTGACGGCTGCCGCACAACGCCTGGGCTGCACCGTGTTTTATCCCCCGCTGGAATTCTGCACTGACAACGGCGCGATGATCGCCTTCGCCGGCGCGTTGCGGCTGCAGCAGGGCCAGGGGTCGGTCGCGACGGCGCAGGGGTTCACCGTGAGGCCGCGCTGGGAACTGGCAAGTCTTACGGCAAACTAGGCTGCCGCCTCACGCTTCGGCTTTTGCACCCAGCTTGCGTTCCTTGCCGGCCAGCAGATTGCGGATATTGGAACGGTGGCGCCAGACCAGCAATGCTGCGATCAGTGACACGGCGAAAAAATACGGATGTGCCGGGTTGAACAGTATCAACGTGAAGAATGCGGCAAAAACAGCCGAGACCATCGCCGCCAGCGAGGAATAGCGGAAGAACACGGCGATCGTGATCCAGGTCGTCACCGTACCCAGCGCCAGCCAGGGACTCAATGCCAGGAGTACGCCCAGCGCGGTGGCAACACCTTTGCCGCCTTGCAGGCGATGAAACACCGGATACATATGCCCGAGGATCACCGCCACAGCGGCCAGCGCCATCGCCAGTTGCGTGTCGTCCGTCACCCACTGTGAGGTGGCAAACACAGCAACCCAGCCTTTGGCGCTGTCACCGAACAAGGTCAGCGCCGCCGCCGATTTACGGCCACTGCGCAGTACATTGGTGGCTCCCGGATTCCCTGAACCGTAAGCCCGCGGATCCGGCAAACGATACGCACGACTGACCAACACGGCGAACGAAATCGAGCCAACCAGATAAGCAAGTACGACGACCAAGGACAATATCAATCTCTGTCTCCCGAGCTTGTAGCCTCAACGCCCGGCAACAGCCTGCCGCGCATCGCATGGCGCAGGGTGACACCCTGCTAGAATGGCGCCGGCCATTTTAGCGCAAGTGAATCCGCCCTTTCCCCCTTATGGACACCATATTCATCAACGAGCTGCGCATCGAAACCCGCATCGGCATCTATGCCCAGGAACTGCAGGTGCCGCAGACTGTGCAGCTCGACCTGGAAATCGGCCTGCGTGGATCGCACGCGGCACAAAGCGACCGCATCGAAGACACGATCGATTACGCCGCAGTCGTGGCTGACATCAAAAAACTGTTCGCGCAGCAGCATTTCTCACTGCTTGAGCATGCCGCGGAATCCATAGCGCAGCTGGTGATCAATGACTTCAAGGCGCCCTGGCTGCGGGTCACCATTGCCAAGCTGTCGCCACTCGCCGGCGTCAAACGGCTGGGCGTCAGCATCGAGCGCGGCAAGAAACAGTAAAGCGTAGGGTGGTTACCCTCGCGGATGATGCCGCGCATGGAGCTGCTTCATGCGCTCCTGGGCAACGTGAGTATAAATCTGGGTCGTCGATATATCCGAGTGGCCGAGCAGCAGCTGCACCACGCGCAGATCGGCGCCGTGATTCAAAAGGTGCGTGGCAAAGGCATGACGCAGCGTATGCGGCGACATGGGCTTGTGCAGTCCTGCCTGCAACGCATAGCGCTTGAGCAGATGCCAGAATGACTGGCGGGTCATCGCCGCTGCGCGGGACGTCACGAACAAGGCGTCGCTCGACTTGCCGTTCAGCAACTTCGGTCGCGACTCGCGCAAATAACGCTCTATCCACGCCAGCGCCTCCTCCCCCAGCGGCACCAGACGTTCCTTGGAACCTTTGCCCAGCACGCGCACCACGCCCATGTCGCGGCTGACCTGAGGTACCTTCAGCGTTACCAGTTCCGATACCCGCAGGCCGCTCGCATACAACATCTCCAGCATTGCGCGGTCGCGCAAGCCCAGCGGTTGTTCCAGTCGCGGTGCGGCGAGCAGCAGTTCAACATCGGCCTCGGTAAGCGTTTTCGGCAGTGACCTGGGCAGCTTGGGCGTATCGATGCGCAGTGTGGGATCGGCACTGATCATATTCTGCCGCAGCGCGTGCCGGTAAAAACGCTTCAGGCTGGATAACAATCGCGCCGCGGTGGAAGCACGGGCTTTCGCGCGGAATTTGTATGCCAGATAGTCCTGGATCGCCGCCTGGTCAGCAGTCAGCAGTACGCCGCCGCCATGCCCCGCCAGCCATTCGGCAAACTGCCGCAGATCACGGCGATAACTGTCCAGCGTATTGCGTGAGAGGCCGTCCTCCAGCCACAAGGCATCGCAGAACGCGTCAATTTCGCTAGTCGAGGATGCCTTCATGCTGCAGCAGCCAACGTTTGACGCTTAATGGAAATGATTTTTTGCCCCCCATAAATCCGCCCAGTCCACTGGCCGCCAGCACGCGATGACAGGGCACGATCAGCGGCACCGGATTGGCACCGCAGGCGCCGCCCACGGGTCGCGCCGCAGTGCCGATACGACGCGCGATATCTCCATAACTTGTGGTTTTTACGGGAAATAGTTTCGCAATCTCGCACCAGACGCGACGCTGGAATGGGGTGCCCTCGAGTCGGTACGGCACGGCAAAACAGTACGCCGGATCGACCAGATAGCGCTCGATTTCCCGACAGGCGCGCTCGGCCACACGGTCCACCGGCGGCACCGGCGTGGTATTGCGCGGCAGGTAGCGCAGGCTGGTAACGACTTTGCCATCCGTGACGATGCCGAGCACGGCAAAGGGCGTGGCTAAGCGCGTTTCCGCCTGCCCCGCCGCCGGCCCGGGCCCTGTCACGCCGCGGCCGTCCTTTGCGGCCAAAACTTCTGCATCAACACCACCAGTACGACCAGCGTCAGGCCGATCATGTCGGAGGTTCTCGTCGGGTAGACGAGTGCCAGGCCGGCACTGATCAGCATCCAGCGCTCGAGTACATTGGTCTTGCGCAGCAGCCAACCCTGCAGGCCACCGGCCAGCGCAACTATGCCGATGGCCGCGGTCACCGTAATCAATGCGATCGCGCCCCAGTCAGCCTGCGCCAGATTCTTGAACGTTCCCCCGAGCAGCAGGCCGGTGCCAGAAGGATCGAGCACGAACATGAAGGGCACCAGGAAGGCCGGTGCGGTGTATTTCCAGCATTGCAGCGTCGTGCGATAAGGGCCGCCGCCGGTGATCGCCGCTGCCGCGAAAGGCGACAGCGCCGTGGGCGGGGAAACTTCGGACAAGACCGCGTAATAAAAGATGAACATGTGCGCCGCATAATCCGGTACGCCCAGCTTGATCAGCGCCGGGGCGGCAATCACCGCACAGATGATGTAGGACGCGGTCACCGGTACGGCCAGGCCCACGACCCACACAATCAACGAAGTGTAAAACGCCGTCAGCAGCAGCTTCATGGCGTGCACCAATTCCGGCGTCGGGTCCGCCCCGAACATGACCCAGAGGTTGACGAGAGACAGCGAGCCGGAATTGGCATAATCCAGCACGATGGAACTGAACTTCAGTCCGAGCCCGGTGAGTGTCACCACGCCTACGATGATGCCGGCCGAAGCGCAGGTCATGGCGACGTTGAGCACACCCACCGAACCGCCCTCCAACGCCTTGATGAAGCCCGACTCCCAAAAACCCTTGATCCAGGGCATGCGGCCGCGGAACCAGTCATAGGGGATCAGCGCCGAATCACTCTGGATAAATGAAACCAGTGCGGTCACCAGCGTGGCATAAAACACGGACAGGATCGGCGAATAACCCAGCAGCATGAAAAAGACGATCGAAACCAGCGAGATGAAGTGATACCAGTAGCGCTTGGCCAGATCGAGAGCGCGCTGGTGTTTCTCCAGTTTGACCGCATGCATGGCGAACTTGCGGGCGTCGATCTCGACCATGACGAAAATCCCGAGATAAAACAGGATGGTCGGAATCGCCGCCATCAGGATCACGTCGAGATACGAAATCCTCAGGAATTCGGCAATCAGGAATGCTGCCGCGCCCAACACCGGTGGTGAAATGATCGCGCCCAGGCCGCCCGCAGCAAGCAGCCCACCTGCGGCCTCCTTGCCATAGCCCGCCTTGGCGAGCAGCGGATAGGCCACTGCGCCTATGGTCACCGTGGTGGCAACTCCCGATCCCGACGGCCCACCCAGCAGAAACGATGACATCACCACTGCGCGGCCTGCGCTCGACGGTTTGCCGCCCATGGCCGCAAAAGAAAAATCGAGGAAAAATCGTCCCGCCCCCGAATACTGCAGGAACGCACCGAATATCGTGAACAGAATGATTAGTGTCGAGGACACATCGACTGCGACCCCGAAGATTCCTTCCAGCGTCATGTACAAGGCGCCAACGAGGCGCGAAATTTCATAACCTTTGTGCGTCCACGGCGCCGGCAGATAGGCCCCGAGTAGCGCGTACGCCAGGAACAGGCTGACCACAAACGGCAATATCCAGGTTGAACTGCGACGGTTGCCCTCCAGGATCAGCAGGATCAGGGCGATACCGACGATCTGGTCCACTGTGGTCGGTATCGTCGCGCGGTCGCCGAGCAGATCCCCCCAGTACAGGATGTAGCCAGCAATGCCTATGGTCATCAGAGCGAATATCACATCCCACCACATCAGGCGGTGACGGAAACGGATTGCCGCTGGAAAAATGAGAAACACCAGCACCAGCGTGAAAGCCACATGCGTGGGTCGCAGGATGAATGCCGGCACGATCTCCACCGCGGCATAAAGATGGAACAGCGACATGACGACGGCGGCGATAGTCAGAAAGACGGCGAGCATGCCGCCGTAGCGGTTGTGTATGCCCTCTTCTTCCTCGATCAGCTCCTCGACACGTTTGCGCGCCGCTTCGCTGATGCCGATTTCGTCCTCAGACAGCTTTTCAACTGACGCTTCAGCCATGCATTCCCCCAACGCTCGGTTTTATCTTTCTAATGCCCGCAAGTATGCGGCCGGTGATGTGATTGTAAACCCTGAAAACAAAAAACCCCGTCCGGTAACGGACGGGGTTGAGATGAGCCAGATCAATCAGAACTTCAAGCCTTTTTCCTTGAAGTACTTGACCGCACCCGGATGCCATGGAATCGGCGAGGCATCAGGAGTCTGCCGCGAGAGCTTGATATCGCCCGCAGCCTTATGTACGGCGACCAGATCAGCGTGCTTGTCAAAAATGGCCTTGACGATGTTGTAAACGGTCTGCTCGCTCATGTTGGCATTGGCTACCAGCAGATTGGCCACGGCGGTGGCTTTATTATCAACCGTCATGCCGGGGTATGTTTCCTTGGGAATGACGTCAGCCAGGTAGATGTTGCCAGCGGCCTTGTTCATCGCACCCACCAAGTGTGACGAATCGAGGAATTTGATTTTCACACCCGGGGTGGCCGCCACGTCTGTCACTGCCGAAGTCGGAAGTCCGGCAACGAAGAAAAACGCGTCAATCTTCCTGTCCTTCAGCGCATTGGCGGATTCCGCAGCGCCCAGCCGCTCGGTTCTGACATCGGATTTCGGGTTGATACCCGCGGCTTCCAGCAGTCGGAAAGCGAAAAC
>JBBKXO010000267.1:0-11340 GCA_037969525.1 Burkholderiales bacterium
TGCGCCGAATGGAAAGCGATCACGGCTGGATCCGCACACTCCTGGACGAAGCGGAGAATGAACGCATGCACTTGATGACCTTCATCCATATTGCCCAGCCCTCGCAGCTCGAGCGCTTGCTGATCCTGTTTGCCCAGGGCGTCTTCTATAATTCTTTTTTTCTGCTCTACCTGATTTCGCCAAAGACCGCGCATCGTATCGTGGGGTACCTGGAGGAAGAAGCAGTCTACAGCTACACCGAGTATCTGGCTGGCGTGGACAATGGCACCTACGCCAACGTTGAGGCGCCCAGTATCGCTATCGACTACTGGAAACTCGCGCCAGACGCGCGGTTGCGCGACGTCATCATCGCGGTGCGCGCAGATGAGGCCCATCACCGCGATGCCAATCATGAATTTTCCGACGAGCTATCGTGAGCCGAAGCTACGTCCAAAGACATTTTCACAAGCGCCCTAACCCGGCCATGAGCACGTACCACTCACCAGTGGCACTTCGCCCCGATGGCTCGGGCCGGTTATGGCCAGCGATAGTCATCCCAAGCAAGGCGTAACATCAACCACCACGATCCCCTTGTGAGCCGCCGAGCAGCGCAGCCAGGCCGGGGGTATTCGGCGAGCACTGTCTGAGCCCTCGCGCAGTTTGCGAGGGCGAGTTACGCGCCCCGAAGGAAGTCACCTTGGGTGGCAGCCGCCCGGCACGACGAGCAGCGCAGGGCAGTCCGCAGGACCGGCGAACCAGGGTCGCCTTCTCTTTGGTTACTTTCTCTTGGCGAAGCAAGAGAAAGTAACCAGCCGCCGGGCTGCCCCCGGCGAACTTGAAGCACCGTCGCTACATCAGAAAGCATGATCCCCGTAATCCGCTTTCCCCCAAGGGGACTTCTTCCAGGGCGCGCTGCTTACGGGCTACGGCTGCTATACAATCCCCACATCACCCAGATAAAAACAAAGGGAGAACATCATGGACATCGGCACCATCATCACGCTGGGCATACTGGCTGTCATCGCAGTCTATGGCGTCACGATCTACAACAACCTGGTACAGATCAAGCACAACGTCACCAAGGCCTGGGCCAATATTGACGTGCTGCTGAAGCAGCGCCATGACGAGCTGCCCAAACTGGTCGAGACCTGCAAGGAATACATGAAATTCGAGCAGGACACGCTGACCCGCGTGATCGACGCACGGTCCAAAGTATTTACCGCACGTGAAGCGCAGAATGTCCCTGCGCTGGGCCAGGCCGAAGGCGGGTTGCGCGCGGCACTGGGCAGCCTGTTCGCGCTGGCCGAGTCCTATCCCGATCTCAAGGCCAATCAGACTTTCCAGCAATTGCAGACGCGCATTTCCAGCCTGGAAAACGCCATCGCCGACCGCCGCGAGTTCTACAACGAATCGGTCAACGTCAACAATGTGCGTATCGAACAGTTCCCGGACACCGTCATCGCCTCCATGCTCGGTTTCAAACCAGCCCAGCTGCTGGAATTCACTGCAGAAGAAAAACAGGACGTCAGCGTCGGCAAGCTGTTTAATTCCTGATCTACGCTGATACGCGACGACACCGGTGTTCGGTCCGCAACGCATCAACGGCCCGTGGTGGCTGACGGGCTCCGCGCATGTCTTCATCATTATCGCCGCCGTACAGTTTGAAACGTCGCTGGCCTGGCCCTGGGCCATGCTGGCCATGTGCGTCGTCAGCTTTTTCGCCTGGCTGGGCAACCACCGCCGTTACCGCCAGGTGCACGACCTGCCCACCTCCAAAGTCGCCTCTGCCGCCCAGGGTTATGTGGAACTGGTTGGCCGCGGTGATGTGCTGGACGGCACGCCCGTTATCAGCCGGTTGAGCCAACGCCCCTGCTGCTGGTTTCGTTTTCAGATTGAAGAAGAGACCGATGACAACAAGTGGAAAACCATAAACGAAGGCAGCAGCATCGATCATTTCCTGCTGGTGGACGATACCGGAACCTGCGTGATCTCACCGGACGGTGCCGAGATCGTCACCAAACACCACAAGACATGGCGTGACGGACGTTATCGCCATACGGAATGGCTGCTGTTACCCAATGCAGTCGTGTATGCATTGGGCGAATTTGTCACGCACAGCGGCAATACCCCCGACGCAGCCGACGAACACCTGGAGATCGGCCAGCTCATCACCGGATGGAAACGCGACCAACAGAACCTGCTGCAGCGTTTCGATCTGAATGAAGACGGCACCATCGACCTCAAGGAATGGGAACTGGCACGCCTGCAGGCCAAGCGAGAAATTCGCAAGCAACGCGCCGGGCAACTCAACAACCTTGTCGAAGGAGTGCACCTGCTGCGCAAACCTGCTGATGGGCGCCTGTTTCTGCTCGCCAGTGAAATGCCGGATGCCCTGGGCAACAGCTTCAAGCTGTGGAGCTGGCTGCACCTGCTGGTATTCGTCGGCACCGGCATTGCCAGCCTGGTGTTATTCGGTTTCCAATAACCATTTATAATCAACAGGTTATATTATGATTGAACACCGCCTGCCTTGTCTGAACAGTCAGGGCTTTCACCACCTGCATTACACCGACTGGGGCGACCCGGCGAATCCGCGCGTGGTCATCTGCGTGCACGGTCTCACGCGCAACTGCCGCGATTTCGATGCGCTCGCCACAGCCCTGCAAAACGATCTGCGCGTGGTCAGCGTCAGCATCGCCGGCCGCGGACTGAGCGACTGGCTGCCGAACAAGGAAGACTACAGTTACGCGCAATACAGCATCGACATGACGGCGCTGATTGCGCGAGTCACCGCCAACGGTGCCAACGACATCAGCTGGGTCGGCACTTCCATGGGCGGCATGCTGGGCATGATCCTCGCCGCACGTCCCAACACGCCCATCAACCGGCTGGTGCTGAACGACGTGGGCACCATCATCCCCAAGGCGTCAATGGAACGCATCGGCACTTATGTCGGAAAAAGTCCGCGCTTCAAAACTTATGAAGAGATCGAACGATACGTGCGCACGGTCTCCGCACCCTTCGGGCCGCTGACTGATGTGCAATGGCAGCATCTGACTCGCACCAACTCAAAACAATATGAAGACGCGAGCTGGGGCATGAACTACGACCCCGGCATTGCCCTGCCTTTCCAGAAGGTGCTGAAGAACGACATCGTGCTGTGGGCCGCCTACGACGCGGTGCGTTGTCCAACGCTGCTGCTGCGCGGCGCGGATTCGGATTTGCTGCTGCGCGATACCGCACTGGAAATGACTAAACGCGGCCCCAAACCCAAACTGATTGAATTCGCCGGTGTCGGCCATGCACCGGCACTGATGGCCGACGACCAGATTGCCGCGGTGCGCGAATTCCTGCTCAACACCTGATTCCGCTACCCGCTGAACTTTACTGCTCACTCTTCCTGGTCTCAAATAGCGCGCCAAGCAGCGCGAATGCTGAAACCCTTTCCCTGATTCCGGATGGCGTGCCGAGATTCATCCGCGCCAGGCATTGCCGGTCCTGCTCATAGGCTGCATCGCCGTGCATTCCCCGCCACACCAGTCGCGCCAGTCTGACTTTCGAATGTGCGGCCCGCTTCAGCGCTCCCAGCGCGGGCAGCAGCCGCTGTTCGGTAGCATCGAAATCCGTGCCGAACGGAAACACCGGCAGCACACCGGTGTCCAAAAATGTGCCGAGCTTGTCATGCAAATCATCGGGTGTATTGCGTCGCCAGGCATCCGGCACTGAAAACGTCTTCGGCAATTTTCCCGAACGCTTTGCGGCATCGACCAATTCATCCTGGAAGCGGCTGTCAGCGACTGCGATCATGGCCATGATGCAGTCAGCATCGGACTTTCCGCGCAGATCGGCAACACCATACTCGGTAACAATCAGGTCGCGGAGGTGGCGCGGAATGGTCAGCTGCGCATGTGAAAAAACGATATTTGACTCCGTTTTCCCCTTGTTTTCCCGCGTCGCATTCAGCGCAATGATCGACCGCGCACCTTTCAATGCAAAAGCCTGGGCGACAAAATCATACTGCCCACCGACGCCGCTGATCACGCGGCCATCCTCCAGCGTATCCGATGCCACGGCACCCAGTAGCGTGGCGCTCATCGCGTTGTTGATGAATCGCGCATCACGCCGCGCCATCCTTTTTGCCGCCTCATCGCCGTAGAGCGTGTTGGTGTAAGACACCGGCATCATCGCGATCTTCGCGCGTTGCGCTGACAACATCTCGCGCAGCCTGCGGTAAAAATCGCGACTATCGACAAAGAACCCGGCATGTATCGCCGCGCCGTCGACCTCGCGACGGATGATGCCAGCCTCAAACAATTGCAGTATGCCGTCGACCAGCATCTCACTGCTGGCGTACAAACCCGTCTCAAAAGGACCGTCGCCGCCGGTATTCAGCGGTGATTCCGCATCAAGCGCATTGACGATGCTGCGCCAGACTTCGTTTTCACGGTGGCGCAGGATCAGCGCATGGCATACGGCGTCGCCGATGGATCCGATGCCGATCTGCAAAGTGCCGCCGTCACGGACAAGACGTGCCGCATGGAAACCAATGGCATGGTCGGCAAGACTGACCGGACGTTTGACCACTGAAAACAATTCGAAATCCGTTTCAGTGTTGTCGAGCAGCAGATCAATCTCGCCATCACCCGCCAGACCGGTGCCATCCATGAACGGCAGTTGGGAATTGACTTCGCCGGCAAACACAAAATCCGCGCGACCCTCACGCCGCGCCCTCAGCAGGTCCGTGGTGATATCGGTATTGCAGCTGATACTGAAGCGACCATTCTCCTGCGACACCAGGTGCGGCAGCACGTTGGGCCTGCGCTCGAGTATGTAATCCAGCGCATGCGTGTAATTGGCAGAGATATAGCTCTGCTGCATCTGATCAACGTGCAGCCAGCGTCCTGCCAGCAGGAAGAATTCATGCACCTGTATGTTGTCCGGCAGACCGTTGCCATGCAGCAGTTCCGCATAAAGCAGCGAAGGATAGCGGCCGAAAAGCCGGTCCATCGCCGGCTCAAGAAATCGCCGCTCCAGATCGCTGGACGGCACGGGCCGCTCCAGCGTGAGCGCGGTGAAGATCGACAACTCAATCGCCGGATCAGCGAGTGCCGCGCGGGTCAGCGCATTGACAACGGTATTCGCCTTGCCCAATCCCAACGGCAGCGCCAGCCGCAGCTGGCCACCCGTTCGTTCAATCAGAACCCGGGCCAGTGCATCGGCGGCTTCAAATGTCTGCACAGTTGAATTTGCCTCGATCACCCGGAACCGGGGCAACCGTCACGGCGTGTCTTGCTTTGCCTTTGCATCCGTCATCGCCTGCTGCATCCCCTGCAACAACACTTCCGGATCCTGCGCACCCGACATGCCGATGGTGCGGTTGAATATGAAAAACGGCACGCCGTTGACGCCTGCGTTGCGCGCCTCGATATCCCCTTTTTGAATGATGTCGGCATCCGCCCCGCTCTGCAGATACTTCAGGGTCTCGTCGCGATCGAGTCCGGCCTCTGCCGCGTAATCCGCGAGCACGGCATTGTCGGTCAGGTTCGCACCCTCGATGAAGTAGGCACGGAATAGCGCCTCGGCCACCGCGTCCTGCTTACCCAATTCACCGGCATGGTGGATCAGCCGGTGCGCCTGGACGGTATTCGGCTGCACGGCAATTTTTTCGAATTGCATGTCCAGCCCGACGGTCTTGCCGACATCGGCAACGCGCTGGTACTTGGCATGGCCACCGCCGCCGAACTTGCGCTGGATGTATTCCAGACGCGGGATACCGGTCTCGGGCAGGTCGGGATTCAACTGGAATGGCAGCCAGCGCACGGCCGGCTGTTCTTCATCGGGATAGAGTTCTGCGAACTTTTTCAGCGCGGTTTCCAGCTTGCGCTTGCCGATGAAGCACCAGGGTCAAACTACGTCGGATACGATGTCGATGCTGAGTCGCTTGTTCATGAAATCTCCTTGTGCAGTAGCCTGCATATTACCTCTAAAATCATAAGTAGTTGATTTTATTGATATTTTGTTATTTTCCCTCAGCCGCGCAGCGCAGCCAAGTCCACCTTCCCCGCCAGCAGACCGGGTACTGACTTGAGGAATTTCGCGCCCTGCGCCTCTGTCCAGCCACCGAACGCACAATTGCGGCGGAATTTGTCTTCAATCTCCGCCCGCGTCAGCGGTTCCTGCGCACCACCGCGGATATGCGGCTGGCGTTCTTCGAATACCCGGCCGTCCTTCAGCGTCATACGCACGTGTCCCGTGTAGGCCTTGGGATAAGGATTGTTGGGATCAACCACGTATTTCACTTTGGCTGCCAGCGCGAGGATGCGCGGATCGCGCACGGTCTCTTCGGTAAATGCAGCCAGCCCCGCACCACCGGTGATGAATGCCACCGCGATATTGAACGGCGCGCTGAACTTGGCGGCGTAGGCGTTCGCCGGTTTGTGTTTGGACGACAGCGGGTCCCACAGCCGGTGCACATAACCTTCGGCCGTTTCGCACAGCACATCAGCGACGTCTTCCGCTGCAAAACCCTGCTTCGCCAGCCGCAGTGCGCAATCCGCGTACGGCTGGTTCATGGTGCCGGTGGCATAAGGCTTGAAAGTGATGCGCGACAGATACCAGTCGCTGCCAAAGTCCTTCGTCAGCACATCGTAATTACCTTCGGTAGCACGGGCGAATCCATTGAACAGGCCGTGCGTGCCTTCAAATACCGTGCGTGGTCCGAGGAAACCCTGCTGGCCCAGCCGCGATGCCTGTATGCCGACCTGCGCCGCCCAGCCCGCATGCAGACGTTTGGTCCACGCGCCTTCCGCCAGGTATTCGATGATGCCGCTGGCCATGCTGCCGGCAATGCCCAAGGCATCGACGGTCTGCTGTTTGTTCAGCTTCATCGTCCGCGCCACCGCCAGCGTCGCCGCCATGGCACCGAGTACGGCAGTCGGATGAAAACCCGATTTGTGGATGGCCTTGGGAATCACCATCGACATCCGGCACAGCGTCTCGACGCCGGCGACAAAACCCGCCAGTGCATCACGCCCGTCGCAATTGAAGCGTTCGGCGGCTGCCAGCACCGCCGGCGCAATCACCGTGCTGGAGTGCACCGGACCGCCTTCGAAGGTGTCGTCAAAATCTTCGCCATGGGTCGCCGTGCCGTTGATCAGCGCAGCAGCTTCAGCGGAAAACGTCTGGCTGTGGCCAATGGCCGTGCACGGCCCGCCGGCATCCACACCGGCAATCACGGCTTTCACGTAATCGGTATGGCGTGCGGCGATGCACAGGCCGACCACATCCACCAGCAATTCCTCGGCACGTGAGCGCACTGCGGCAGGCAGTTGATCTACGTTCAATGCCGCAGTCTGATCAGCCAGGCGTTCGGCTACGGCAACTTCTGGTAATTGTGCTTTCATCTGTTCCGTACCATTCAATGTAAAAACGGGGGTTTACACCCCCGTTTGATTGCGCGCTCCGGATTGCGGAAGCGCACTTTTAACAAATAAACAAATAATCAGCGCACCACCTTGATGCCCGCTTCTTTCAGTATGCCGCGCATCTGGTCACTGAAGGTTACGAAAAATTTGGACAGATCAGCAGACTTCATGTAGCCGTCTTCGAACTGCTGGTCGTCGAGGTATTTTTTCCACGTTGCCGTCTTCGACAGGCGCAGGAACAGATCCTCGTAATAAGCGACGACATCTGGCGCAACACCCGGCGGCATCAGGATGCCGCGCACCTGCGGCACCACCGGAATGTCATAGCCGGCTTCCTTCAACGTCGGTACGTTCGGGAATCCGCCAAGCCGTTTCTCCGTCACCTGCGCTATGACCCGCATGTTGCCGGCCTTGATGTGTTCGCCAGCCTCCTGCGGCTCGACCACCATCAGTTCAACATGGCCACCGAGCAATGCCGCGATGCGCTCGCCGCCGCCCGGAAATGAAATGTAGGCCCAGTTGGCGCCAGTTTCCTTCATCAGCAGCTGGCGCACCACATTGTCACGGCTGGTCTGTGAGCCTCCCGATTGTTTCAGCTTGCCGGGATTCGCCTTGGAAGCCTCGATAAAATCCTTCAGCGTCTTGTAAGGCGAGTCGGCTTTGACCGCGATCAGCGCCGGCTCCAGCACCAGGCGCACTACAGGGGTCAGGTCCTTGACCGTGAATTGTGCTTCCTTGCGCACCAGCGGATTGGTCAGCCAGTTCCCGGTAAACACTGCGATGGCATGGGTGTCACCCTTCTTCTCGGCCACATAGGCCATCGCCGTCAAGCCACCACCGCCCGATTTATTGTTGACCTGAAAACGCACGGACGAGAGATTTTCCTTCTCTATGGTCTGCGCGATGAAACGTGCCAGCACGTCTGCGCCGCCACCGGGTCCGGTATGAACGATGAATTCGACCGGTTTGGTCGGTTTGAACTGCGCCCATGCCGGCGCTGCGGCCAGCGCTGCCGCACAGGCGGCGATGATGATGGATTGATGGAATTTCATTTTAATTATCTCCTCAAAAATGTAAGACATCATAAACCGGTTACAACCACATGAAGCAGACTGCTGCAGACTACTGTTTACATCAGCCGAATTACATCAACCGTTTTCTTCCAGGGCTTTGATCCGCCACGTATTCACCTTGCGGAACAAGGGCAGGAACAAGAGCACGACAGCCAAAATCAGCATCGTCGCTGATATCGGCCGGGACACCAGGATAGACGGATCGCCCTGGGACATCATCAGCGACTGACGCAAGGCCCGCTCCATCGAATCCCCCAGCACCAATCCCAGGATCAGCGGCGCCGACGGATAATCCAGCCGTCGCATCAGGTAACCCAGCAGTCCGAACACCGCCAGCAGTCCGCAATCGAACAGGCTGCCCGACACCCCGTACACCCCGACTACCGAAATTCCAAAAATAATCGGAAACAGGATGTATTCCTTGATCTTGAGGATCTGCGCGAACAGCGGAATCAAGGGCAGATTAAGCACCAGCAGCATCACGTTGCCCACATACATGCTGGCCACCAGCCCCCAGAACAGTTCGGGGTTGTCCTGAATCATCAGCGGGCCGGGGCGCAGTCCCCACAGGATGAACGCCGCGAGCAAAATGGCCGTGGTGCCGGAACCGGGTATGCCCAGCGTCAGCAGCGGCACCAGCGCACCGCCGGTCTCTGAATTGTTCGCACCCTCCGGCGCCGCCACGCCTTCCGGTACGCCCGTGCCGAACTTCTCCGGGTGTTTGGATACCGCTTTCTCAATGCCGTAGGAAATGAATGAGGCGATGGTCGAGCCAGCTCCCGGCAGCACGCCGATGATGAAACCGATCACCGAGCCGTTGATAAACGCGAAACGGCAGGCTTTCAATTCGGCCATGGTCGGCAGCAAATTGCGCAGCCCCTTGGGCACCGGCAGCAGTGTGCCTTCGCCGGGCTTCTCCATATTGCCCAGCACCTCGCCCAGCGCAAAAACGCCAATAGCGACGATGACGAAATCGATGCCATCAAGCAGTTCGGTCTGGCCAAAAGTGAAACGCGATGCGTCGCTGAACAGATCGATGCCCATGCCGGCGATCCACAAACCCACCAGCATCGCCAGCAGCGCCTTGACCAGCGACGACCCCGCCAGCAGCACCACCATCGCCAGCCCCATCACCATCAGCGCAAAATATTCCGGTGAGCTGAACGACAATGCGAATTTCGCCAGCGGCGGCGCCACCAGCATCAGCGCAATAACGCCTACGGTTCCCGCGATGAAAGAAGAAATGGCGGCTATGCCCAGTGCCGCACCGGCGCGCCCCTTGCGCGCCATCTGGTAGCCGTCGAGGCAGGTCACCACGGACGCTGATTCGCCCGGTACGTTGAGCAGGATCGCCGTCGTCGATCCGCCGTACTTGGCACCGTAATAAATACCCGCCAGCATGATCACCGCAGTAGTGGGATGCATTTTGAAGGTCAGCGGCAGCAACATTGCAATGGTCGCCGCCGGTCCCAATCCCGGCATGACGCCGACGACGGTACCCAGAAGCACGCCGATAAAACACCAGAACAGATTGATCGGCTGCAGGGCTACGGCAAAACCATGGCCCAGATCAGCAAGGATTTCCATGTCAGAATCCCAACGGCCCGACCGGCAGGTTCAGGTCGAGGGCAAACGGGAAAACCAGATAGAACCCGACGGCATTACCGACGGCGACCACCACCGCAAGCTTCCACGACTTGCCATACATCACGACAACCACAAACAGCGTCATCAACGCCAGCGCGGTCAGAAAACCCAGCACCTTGAGCAACGCGATGCTGCCCGCAAACGCCGCCCACACGGTCAGCGCCCGGCCGATGCCCCGCCAGTCCACCGGCTGGCCTGCCTGTACTGACGGACGCAATACTGCGCCTGCAACCAGCGCCAGCGACAGTACGACCATGGCCATGCCGTACCACATCGGAAAGAAGCCCGGGCCCGGGCCTTCGCTACCGGTGTAATTCCACTGCCACGCCTCCGTGATGATGTAGACGCCGAGCGCGGCCAACACAGCCCCGGATACCACATCTCCCTTGCTGCGTATTGATTGCGTCACCCTGACTCCCCCACTTTGAATGCCACGTGCACGATACGGTCAATGATTCATCTGCCAAAGTTTGTTCAGGCCGCTTTCAGGAATCGATCTCATAGCCTGCGGCGCGCAGATTCGCCCGGAATTCCGCAGCTGTCAGCCGGCGCACGAATTCGCGGGCGAGTTCAGGCTGAGCCGCATGGACGGCAACGCCCGCGGTATATATGGTTTTCATCTGGAACTCATCCGGCAGCGGCGCCACCAGCGTCACGCCCGGATTGGGCAGGATTTCGGTATTCTGAGTGATGCCCAGTTCCAGCGCGCCGCTGCTGGCCGCCAGCCAGTTCATCGCCGCATAGCCGTTGGGATAAAACTGCATGCGGTCTTCGACCTGCACCGCCACGCCCAGGCGATCCATCAGCTTCATCACGATCTTGCCGGCAGTCGCCGTCGCCGGATCGGGACAGACGATGACCGAGGCTGCCAGTATGTTGCCGCGCAGCGCTTCACGGGTGCGCACTTCCGGCAGCGGTGTGCCGGCACGCACGGCCACTCCGGTGCCGACCTTGCCGATATCGGTCACTGAAGAAATCGCAACCAGCCCACCCGACACCAGATCCTGGATCAGTTGCGCGCTGAGGATGATGGCGTCCACCGGCTCTCCACCGACCATGCGCGCTTTCATGGCGCCGACTGCGCCATACTGCGCCACCACCTCGTGCCCGGTGTCGCGCTGGAATGCCGCGATCACCTGCTCGCACACCGCCTGTGCTGCCCCGGCGCTCAGCAAGCGTAATACCGCCATGATTTTCCCCCTGCGAAATAATTAGCC
>JBBKXO010000268.1:0-5673 GCA_037969525.1 Burkholderiales bacterium
GTGCAGCAGCCGGCGATCAACCAAAGAGGTCACATTGGCATTGAGTATTGCGGCAGTCGTCATCTCAGGTCTCCGTTTGTATGCATAATACCTTCCGCCCGCCATTCCGGCAACAAAAATAAACCAATACAATCAATATGTTATTAATTTACGTTTAATGGAATCCCTATATTGTTTTATTTGCATACAAAAATGATTGCCCTGACTATGGCCTGGCGTTACCATGCCTGCTCACCCCACGTCCTACTGGAGCCCGATCATGCGTTATGCCGCCGGCCGCCATTTCCTGCAAATCCCCGGTCCCAGCAATGTGCCCGACCGCGTCCTGCGCGCCATCGACCGTCCGACCATAGACCATCGCGGCCCCGAGTTCGCCCAGTTGGGCAAGGATGTGCTCGCCGGCATGAAGCAGATCTTCAAGACCAAGGGCCATGTCGTGATATTCCCGGCATCGGGCACCGGCGCATGGGAAGCGGCCCTGGTCAACACGCTGTCGCCGGGTGACACCGTGCTGATGTACGAAAGCGGCCAGTTCGCCAGCCTGTGGCAAACCATGGCGCAGCGCCTCGGCGTCAAACCCGAATTTATCGCCGGCGACTGGCGACGCGGTGCCGACGCCGCAGCCATAGAAGCGCGGCTGAATACTGACAAGGCCCACGCCATCAAGGCCGTGAGCGTGGTACACAACGAAACCTCCACTGGCGCGACCTCGCGCATCAATGAAGTGCGCAAGGCCATGGACCGCGCGAAGCATCCCGCACTGCTGATGGTCGACACCATTTCATCGCTGGCCTCCATCGACTACCGCCACGATGAATGGGGTGTGGACGTCACCATCGCCGGCTCGCAGAAGGGCCTGATGCTGCCGCCGGGATTGTCGTTCAACGCGTTTTCGGACAAGGCGCTGGCGGTCAGCAAGACCGCAAAACTGCCGCGCTCCTACTGGTCATGGGATGAAATGATCGGCCCTAACAAGAACGGGTTCTTCCCCTACACGCCGGCCACTAACCTGCTCTACGGCCTGCACGAAGCGCTGAAAATGCTGCTCGAAGACGAAGGCCTGGACAACGTGTTCGCCCGCCACGACCGCCATGCCGAGGCGACTCGGCGTGCAGTGCGCGCCTGGGGACTTGAAATCCTGTGCCTGAATCCGGCCGAATACTCCAGCGTGCTGACTGCGGTGATGATGCCGGCGGGTCACAGTGAAGTTGCTTTCCGCAAAGTCGTGCTTGAGCGCTTCAATATGTCGCTGGGCAGCGGCCTCGGCAAAATCGCCGACAAGGTGTTCCGCATCGGGCACCTCGGTGATTTCAATGATCTGACGCTGCTGGGCACTCTGGCCGGAGTCGAAATGGGATTGGAGCTCGCGGGGGTTCCGCACCAGAAGGGCGGTGTTGCCGCCGCGATGGACTATCTGACGACCGGTGGCGCGGCCCAGGCCCGGGCAGAGAGGGCGGCATGATAGGCCCCTGCCCCGATGGTATGCTTTTCCCCCTGCCGCAGCCGGCCGGCAACACCCGTATAAAAACAGAGACCGGTACCAACATCGGAGGAGTCATGTACAAAAAGATGTACAAAAAATCAGCTTTTGTGATCGCCACATTGCTAGCGGCCTCAGCCTCGGTTTATGCCCAGGCTGTGCACGCCCAGAATTACCCCACCAAACCCATACGCATGATCGTGCCCTTTGCACCCGGCGGCGGCAGCGACATCAGTGCCCGCACCATGACCGACGCCATGGGCCAGTCGCTGGGCACCACCATAGTGATCGATAACCGTCCGGGTGCCGGCAGCGTACTGGGCGCCGATATCGCGAGCAAATCACTCCCTGACGGCTACACCCTGTTTCTGGGCAATATCAGCATGGCCTTCAACGCTGCGCTGTACAAAAAACTGCCGTTCAATGCGATACGCGACTTCGCGCCGATCTCCCTGGCCACCGAGCAGCCGAACATCATCGTTACGCACCCATCGCTGCCGGCGAAGAGTTTCAAGGAATTTGTCGCGCTGGCACGCTCGCAGCCGGGCAAGCTGGCCTACGCTTCCGCCGGACTCGGCTCAGGCACCCACCTCGCCATGGAAATGCTGATGATGTCGCAGAAAATCGACCTGATCCACGTACCCTACAAGGGCACCGGTCCGGCCGTCACCGCACTACTGGGCAATGAAACCAATGCCTTCATGTCGACGTTTGCCTCGGCGCTGCCTCATGTAAAAAGCGGCCGGCTACGCGGCCTTGCGGTAACAACCAAGGTACGCGCAGGGCCGCTGCCGGATGTACCTACTGTCGCGGAGTCCGGTGTACCGGGATTCGAATATGCCACCTGGTACGGGATACTGGCACCGACAGGTACGCCGAAACCGATCCTCGACAAGCTCAACAAAACCATTGTCGCGGTACTGAGTACGCCGGAAATGAAGGAGCGTTATGCCCGGCAGGGCATGGATGCAACGCCGAGCACCCCAGGTGAATTCGTCAAGCTGCTCAGGTCGGAAACCGACAAGTGGGCGAAGGTAGTCCGCGAAGCCAAGATCCCGCAGCAGTAAGCAAGGGAGCCTTATTTACGTTGAAGCAATTTCCAGAAAAAAACCAAGACAAAGCGGCCGACAATAGATCAGAGCCGGAAGCTGCACCATCACCAACCAAAGGAGGTTCATCATGAGATCAGTCAAAATATTATCGCTGCTGGCCGGCGCACTGCTCACCACCGCTGCCATCGCACAAACCGAACTCAAGTTCGGGCATGTCGGCGCACCGGGATCGCTGTTCGCGAAATCGGCGGATGAGTTTGCCGCCAAGGCCAATGCAAAACTCGGCAATAAGTACAAGGTCGTAGTTTTCGGCTCCAGCCAGTTGGGTGGCGACAAGGAATTACTGCAAAAGGTCAAACTCGGCACCGTCGATTTTGCGCTGCCTTCTTCCGTGATGTCGTCCGAAATCGACATGTTCGGCATTTTTGAAATGCCCTACCTGGTCAAGGATCGCAAGCACATGGGTGCGATCGAGAAAGAAGTGTTCTGGCCGAAACTGGCACCCGAAGCGGAAAAGAAAGGTTTGAAAATCCTTGCCCTCTGGGAAAACGGTTATCGCCACATCACCAACAACAAGCGCCCGATCAATGTGCCGGCTGACCTGCAAGGCATCAAACTGCGCACTCCCAAAGGCAAATGGCGCGTGAAGATGTTCCAGGCTTACGGCGCCAACCCCAGCCCGATGGCCTTCTCGGAAGTCTTCACTGCGCTGCAAACCGGGGTAATGGACGGTCAGGAAAATCCGTTTACCCAGATATACAGCGCAAAATTCCAGGAAGTGCAGAAGTTCCTGTCGCTGACCGGCCACGTCTACACCCCGGCCTACATCACCGTCGGCACCAAGAAATGGGCGAGCCTGCCCGCTGATGTGCGCAAAACCCTGGAGAGCGTCGCCAAGGAAACCCAGGCCTACGTCTATGCGACTGCAGAAAAAGATGAAACCGATCTGCTGCAAAAGCTGAAAGCCGGCGGCATGCAGGTCAACGAAGCCGACAAGGCGGCGTTTGTCAAAGCCAGCAGCGGAATTTATGCGGAATTCGGCAAGGAAGTCGCCGGTTCCAAGGCGCTGATCGACAAAGCGCTGAGCCTTGCCAAGTAAATTCACCAAGTAAAACCTCACGGGATAGCGGCAAGACTGCGCACGGAGCGGGGAAGGCCCCCGCTCCACCCTTGAAGAACCTCAGGTAAATCCATGACGTTTATGCGCCTGCGCGCGGGTTACGCGCACCTACTGGAATTGATCGTGTTCCTGCTGATGGCTGCACTGGCCGTCGAAGTCATCATCGGCGTCGTGTACCGCTCGATGGGCGAATCGCTGGTGTGGTACGACGAGGTCGCCTCGATACTGCTCGCCTGGCTGACGTACTACGGCGCTGCGCTGGCGGCACACAAGCGCGCCCACATCGGCTTCTCCGGACTGGTGGACAGCCTGCGCCCCGCGTTGCGCCTGCCGGCGGTCGTATTCGCCGAGATCTGCGTACTGACATTTTTTGTGCTGATGGCTTATGTCGGCTGGTCGATCATGGACGTGCTGGCCACGGATTACCTGGTCAGCCTCCCGGAAATCTCCGTCAATTATGTCCAGTCGGTGATCCCCATCGGCGCCGTACTGTTCATCATTGCCGAAGTACTTAATCTGCCGCTGGTGCTGGCCGAAGCCAGAAACCCCGCGGCGGCCCGCGAGTCACGGCTCGAAGTAAACCCCTGACCGGATGAAACGCATGCCTCTCACAGTCAATGCGCCCGTCACCGGACCTGCGGGCCGCTGATGGCTATATTCCTGTTGTTCATCGGCGTACTCGCACTCGTCCTGCTGAATGTGCCGATTGCGGTGGCACTGGGCATCGCAGCCGTGGTTGCGATGATCGCCAGCCAGGGACTGGACACGCTGCCCAACCTGCCCATCGTCATGTACAACGGCGCGACCAATTTCCCGTTGATCGCCATTCCGCTGTTCATACTGGCCGGCGCCATCATGAACACCTCCGGCATTTCGCGGCGGTTGCTGGCCTTTGCGTCGGCACTGTTCGGTTTCGTGCGCGGCGGACTGGCCATGGTCAACGTCGGCGCCTCGATGTTTTTTGCCGAAATATCCGGCTCTGCGGTGGCCGACGTCGCCGCGCTGGGTTCCATCCTGATCCCGGCCATGAAAAAGCGCGGATACCCGGCGCCCTTCGCGGCGGCGGTCACTTCGTCCTCCGCTTCACTCGCCATTATCATCCCGCCCTCGATACCGATGATTCTCTATGCGGTGATGTCCGGCAGCTCGGTGGTCCAGTTGTTCGTTGCCGGCATCGTCCCCGGCATCATCGGCGGCTTCCTGATGATGGGGCTTTGTTACTGGTTCGCGGTACGCCACGATTATCCCGTCGAAGAAGTCTTCCAGCTCAAGCGGCTGTGGAAAACATTCAAGGATGCCTCGCTGGCGTTCCTGCTGCCCATCATCATCCTCGGCGGCATCTTTGGCGGCATGGTCACCGCCACCGAAGGCGCCGGACTGGCGGTGGTCGCCGCCATTGTCATCGCGCTGATCTACCATGAGTTCGACTGGCAGGTGTTCAAAAATGCCGTCATCGACGGCGGCGTGCAGACCGCGGTGGTCATGCTGCTGGTCGCGTCCAGCGCACTGCTCGGCGTCTATCTGACCGAGGCGCAAGTGCCGCAGCAATTGGCGCTGGCCATCACCAGCTTCACCACCAATTCCTATGCCATCCTGGCGCTGCTCAACGTGTTTTTCCTGGCCATCGGTCTGTTCCTGCATTCTGCAGCGGCCATCATCCTGGTCGTGCCCATCGTGATGCCCGTGGTAAACGCCGCGGGCATTGATCCGGTGCATTTCGGCATCATCGTCACGCTCAACCTGTCCATCGGACAGCAGACCCCACCCGTGGCCAGCGTATTGATGACCGCCTGTTCGATCGCCAAAACCGGCATCTGGGAAGTATCCAAGGTCAATGTCTATTTTGTCGGCGTACTGCTGGGCGTACTGATGATGGTCACGTATATTCCTGCAATACCGTTGTCGCTGGTCAACCTGTTCTACAAGTAACGCATGGCCTCTGATTCCGTATTGCTGTCCCATGACGGTCCTGTCGCCACCGTCACGCTTAACCGTCCCGACAAGCTCAATGCGCTGAACCA
>JBBKXO010000269.1:0-2617 GCA_037969525.1 Burkholderiales bacterium
GCCGATACGCCCAACCGTTGTCAATGGGCGCTGGTCAACGCTGGACAGGAATCGGTTGCCGGGGAGGGCCTGCTCACGGATCTGCCGCGCGGTATCGAACGCGTGCAATTGGTGATTCCTGCAGCGCAGGTGCTGATCACGCGCGCACGCCTGCCGCGGGCGGCCAGGCGCCACGCCGGCTCTGTGCTGGCTTACGCGGTCGAGAACGAGACCGCAGGTGAGCCGGATGCCAATCAGGTCAGTTGGCTGGGTGCTGCGGGAGTAGATGATGTGCTCGCAGTCGTCGACAAGCCAGGGTTGGAGAGATGGCGCGCAGCGCTGGATGCCGCAGGCGTGCACGGCTACGAGGTACACAGTGAGACGCTGCTGTTGCCCTGGGTGGCCGGCGAGTGGAGTCTCGCCTGGAACGGGCGCGACGGGTTTGTGCGCAGCGGTGAACTGGAGGGTGCGGCGACCGATTGTGGTGATCACGAAGAGCCTCCACTGTCGTTACGCCTGATGCTCGAAGAACACCAGGCGCGCGATGAACGGCCGGCCACGATTGCGATTTATGCAACCGCCCCGGATGCTGTACCCAACATCGAGGCATGGGTGCGCAAACTGGGCATTCCGCTGCGTGTCTGCGCATGCCGTGACTGGCGCACTGCAGCGCCCGACGCCGGCGTCAGCCTGGCCCAGGCCAGCCAGCGCTGGCGTGGCATTGCCGGTGCGACGGCCCGTCTGCGGCCTGCGGCCTGGATACTGGGCGCTGCGCTGGCGGTCCACGCGGTTGCGCTGGTGATTGACTGGACATCGCTGGCGAACGAGCGGCGTGATCTGCGCCAGCAAATGGAATCGCGGTTTCGGGCCGTGTTTCCCGATGCGATCGCGGTGGTTGACCCCGCGCTGCAGATGCGCCGGAAGCTCGCCGAGGCGCGACATGTGGCGGGCGAGGCCGATGGCGGCGATTTTCTGCCGATGATCGGGCAGGTGGCGGCAGCGACCAAGAATATTCCGGCCGGTGCGTTGCGCACCATTTCATACGAGAGCGGACGCTTGACGCTGGAGTTATCAGCCGTCAATGAAGCAGGTGTGCGCCGTATCGTGGCGCACCTGCGACAATCGGGCCTGACCGTTGACATGACAGAGGCGCCCGTGTTGCCTGCGGCGCGCGCATCAGGTGCCAAAGTGATACTGACGGTGAGGGCGTCGTGAAAGAGCATCTGCACAAGGCGTGGGTGTCGCGGTCGCCGCGGGATCGGGCGCTGATACTCGCGCTCGTCGCCATGCTCGGGGCGGTGCTGTATGTGTGGCTGGTGTATTCGGGAGGACAGGCCCGTCTGTATCTGCGCACTGCGGTCACTACACTGCAGGCGCAGGCGGTGCGTCTCGACCAGCAGGCAATCGAGTATCGTCGTCTGCGCGCAGCGCCGCCCGCAACGGCCTCTTCAACCGATCTGCTCCCGCTGGTCCAGGAACGCGTCACTGCGGCGGGTCTCGCACGCGCGCTGGTACGTATCGATGCCCCGGACGCCGATCAGGTGGTGGTGGTATTCGGTGCAGTGGCGTTCGCCGACTGGCTCAATTGGATAGCCAGTTTGAAATCGCAGCGCGTTCGTCTCGATGTCTGCCGGATCGAAGCGCTGTCCACCCCGGGCCTGGTCAGCGTGACGGCAACGCTGGTCCGTGCGAAAGCGCAATGAAACGCTGGGCACTGATCGCGATCGGGCTCGGCACTTACGCCGTCGCGCTCATTGCCACCGCGCCCGCGACGCTGGTTGATGCCGGGCTGCAGCGCGCCAGCGACGGGCGGTTGCGGCTGGCTGTAGCGCAGGGCACGCTGTGGTCGGGGTCGGGACAGATTGAGATTCGTGACGCAGGCGGACACGCTGGACTGACCAAGCGCCTGGTGTGGCGTCTACGCCCGCTTGCTGCGCTGCGCGCGCAGCTCGCTTACGAGATGGAATTCGACGCGGGACCCCGGCCCTTTCCGGTGACGATTTACTGGTCGCGGATCGAGCTCACCAACGCCGACATTCGCTTGCCGGCTTCAGCACTGGGTCTCGGCGTGCCCAAACTCGCGGCACTTGAATTAACCGGAGAAGTAAACCTCCACGTCTCCAGCCTTTCCATCGGACGCAGTGCTGCGCGGGGCAGCGCCACGTTGCAATGGCTGCGCGCCGGCTCGGCACTCTCGCCGGTGTCACCGCTGGGGGACTATGAACTGCGCCTCGACGGCAAAGGGTCTGCGCTCAGCGCCACCTTGCGCACTCTTCAGGGGCCGCTGCAGCTTGATGGCCAGGGATCGTGGTCCAACGGCAGCAAGCCGGTGTTTCTCGCCACCGCGCATATGCCGGATCAATTCCAGCAGCGGCTCGGGCCGTTTCTGCGCCTGATCGCGGTCGAACGCGGCGCAGGACGCTTCGAGCTGCGGCTTGACTGAAGGCCGAATTGGAATCCGGCGACGGCCGTTGGAAACTATTCGTCGTATGTTAGCCAGCGTACGGTGCGTTGCAGGCGCTAGGGCTACAACTGTCCTGTCAATCCGGTCCCGGTGAGGTGCATTGGGATTCAATCTGGTATGGCATTGTGCCTTATCAGCCGGGAAGACCTGCTAAAGGAAACTCATCGTGAATAA
>JBBKXO010000270.1:0-4116 GCA_037969525.1 Burkholderiales bacterium
CTTGGAATTAATATATCAATATAGTCAATTACTTAGAATATGTTCCTGCTCTGTACATGAGGCACTCGCACCCCGCAGAGATTGATATCGACTAGGCAGTTGCCATCCCCGGGAATAGATATTGACCGGCAGCAGGGTATCCACTAACATTTAAAATCAGTGGATACTCGGAAAAACTACAATGAGTCGCCCTCTCTACATCAGGCATGAGCGGTCCCTCACGAGCCTGTACTCGGATATCGAGTCTTACGCGCAACAGGCCAAGACCGTGTTCGTCGGTACAGCAGGCTCCGTTGTCCAACGGCAGAATGCCAGCGGCACCAGGTTCTATTCACACCAGCACTACGATGGCACAGGCAAGAAACGCGAGCGCTACGTAGCAGCCCCGGCAGGCGCCCCGGAAGCAGACGCGAAGGCGGATGCACTACGCGCGCGAATTGCGGAGATGAAGGCGCTGGTGCCCGCGCTGAGGTTACTGGGGCGCGAACACTATCATGCGGCCGATTCCAAAACTTTCGCGACTATCGCGAGCCTGCACAATCACGGGGTTTTTATGGCCGGCGGTACATTGATCGGTTCGCACGCTTACGGCGCATTGCTGAATCATCTGGGCGTGCGTGCACCAGCCTATCAAACCGAAGACATCGCACGTAGCGAGCCTCTGGCGTTTGATCCTGCCCCTGACGCAAGTTTTCTGGAAATGCTGCGCGATTCCGGAGTTGATTTTGTCGAGGCACCCCGGCTCAACCCGAAAGAACAATCCACCTCATACAAACAGGCCGGACGATCGCGCTTTCATGTGGATCTGCTGGTGCCCTCCGCTGGCAAGGATTTCAAGGTGATTCCGGTGCCGGAGTTGAAGGCCCATGCAACCGGCCTCCCCTTTCTGCGCTATCTGCTCGCGGAAACGCAGACCGTTACCCTGATCGCCCGAGAATCCTGTTGCAGCATACGTGTGCCGGTTCCGCACCGGATGGCTTTGCACAAACTGCTGATTTCGCAATTGCGATCAACGCAGTCATCGAAATCCATGAAGGATCTGGATCAGGGCTGTGTACTGCTGGCTACCGTCGGCGACAGTGATTCACAAGCCATCATTGAAGCAGCAGCAGCCATTCCGGCTTCGGCGAGGCGCTCCATTCTGAAAACCGCACCAGTTGTCCGTGAACGCCTGGGTGACCATCACCCACGCGCGCTGGATTCCTTCAATGAAGCCATGGCCACCTGGACAAAAACGCCGCCGCGTAAACGCGAAACTACCCGGAAATCGTGAAATTGCTGACCCCTCCCCACTTTGGGGCGGGAACGCATTATGGTGCTGCAATTCCGAACGCCGGAGGCGCACCAATCGTAAACACATCATCCACCTGCAAGCCGCGTGGCAGATTGTGCGCAATGAACAGCATGGTGACCTTGCCCTTCAACTGGTTGATGGTCTGGGCAAACTGTTCTGCGGTGTCCTGATCAAGCCCGCTGGTCGCTTCGTCAAAAATCAGGATCTTCGGCCGCTTGAGCAGCGCGCGGGCGATCGCCAGCCGCTGCTTCTGCCCGCCCGACAACCCCACGCCGTGTTCGCCCAGCCAGGTCTGGTAGCCCTGCGGCATTTTTTCGATGACTTCGTGGATGCCGGCCATGCGGCAGGCAGTCACCACATCCTCGAAGCCGGCGTGCGGGCTGGCCATGCTCAGGTTTTCATAGACGGTATTGGCGAACAGCACCGTGTCCTGCGGCACCACGCCATAGTACTGGCGCAGTTCGTTGGCCGACAGGTGGCGGATGTCGCGGCCATCGATTTCAATGCGCCCGTCTTCCGGCGGATAAAAACCCTGCAGCAGTTTGGCCAGCGTACTCTTGCCGCAACCTGACGGGCCGGTGATCACCGTCAACTTGCCGGGCTTCAGCGTCAGCGAGAGATTGCGGTACAGATAAGGGTGCTCGTCGCTGTAGCGAAACGACAGCCCGCTGATGGCGATCTGCCCGGCCCCGCCCGGTGCGCGTGACGGCAGCAGCGCATAGGGCTCGGCCGGCGCATCCATCAGGTCCCCCAGGCGTTTGACGGCGATATCGGCCTGCTGGAATTCCTGCCACAGCGAGGCCAGCCTGAGCATCGGCTGTGCCATGCGGCTGGCAAACATCTGGAACGCCACCAGCATGCCGATGGTGAAACCTTCGTTTTGCATGACGATCAGCGCCCCCACGCACAGGATCGCCAGCGTCTGCGTCTGTTCAATGGCGTTGGCCAGGGTGTTGGTGGTGTTGGACAACTGCCGGGCGCGAAAGCCGGCGTGCAGGTAATCCGCCAGCAGGTTTTCATAGCGGCGCTCGAGATAGGGTTCCATCTGCAGGGATTTGACGGTTTCCATGCCGACCACGTATTCGGTCAGAAACGCCTGGTTGCGCGCCCCCATCAGGAACTGTTCGTTGACGCGTTTGCGAAGTTGCGGCGTGATGACAATGCTCAGCACCGCCAGCAGGGTCACGGTTGCCACGGCAATCAGCGAGAGCTGCCAGCTGTACCAGAACATCACCGCAAGAAACACGAACAGGAACGGCAGATCGAGAAACAGCGTGACCGCCGCACCGCTGATGAACTGGCGGATGGTCTCGACACCGTGCAGCCTTGCAATCAGCGTGCCGGTCGGCCGTTGCTCGAAATAACGCAGATGCAGCCGCACCAGATGCCTGAACACCTGGCTGCCCAGCACGGCGTCGATGCGATTGCCCGTGTGGAGAATGAAATACTGTCTGAGCCAGGTCAAAAATGCGTTAAAAAACAAGAAGATGACCAAGCCCACCGCAATGGCAATCAGCGTGCTCTGGGTCTGGTGCACCACGACCTTGTCGATAATGACCTGCGTGAACACCGGTGTCGTCAGGCCGACCAGTTGCAGCACAAAGGACGCCAGCATCACGTCCCGCCAGATGGTCTTGTGCTTGAGCAGTTCCGGCACGAACCAGCGGAAACCGAATTTTTGCGTGTCTCGCGACCACAGATCGTCATCCGGGGATTTGACGCGGGCTTCATGGCCGACGAGCAACACCACCGGTTCGAAGCGTTGCGCAAACTCCGCCACCGGTATGGTCTCGGCCGCATTGCTATGCACACGGAAATACAGCAGGCGTTCACCGTCTGCCTTGACCACCAGCGCCAGACTCACGGCAGGTACCGCCGCAGGGGATGTGATGCCCGAATCTGCGGCGCCAACAGTGGAAGTTCCGGATGCGGCTTTGGCAACAACTGCCGCGTCTGCCGGCTCCGTAATGACATTCTGGTCGCGCAGCAGTGCTACCAAAGGAAATGTGAGGTCAGCCAGCTTGCGACCGGTGGTGTCACACCGCCCCACTTTGAATCCCAGCGCAGTGGCGGCCTCGGTAAAGGTGATTTCGGAATGCGGCGGCGGGTGTTGCTGGGCCACCAGTGCCGCATCAAACGGAATCCGATGGAGTTGGCACAGACTCCCCAGCATCCATACCAGATCCTGCGTCAACCATGGTCGATCCACGCGCCCTCCCCTGTACTCCCTTGCGCCACCGATTGGTTATGCCAATTCGGCAAGCTGATTTCAAGTCAACGCTTATATTGTCGCTGCGTGTACTTAATGGCATGGTGTAGTGATCTGGCCGCCATGACAAGTAATTAATCCATATGCCCAGTAATCACCAACCGGAGCATGGCAACGTCCGCATGTTGCCATTACCGGGTTGTAGAGGCATGTTTCCTCCCTTATCCTTGCCATCAAAATAATCAACACAGGAGGATGGGCACATGAAATTACTCGAAGGCAAAACCGTCGCCATGACCGGTGGCGGTGGCGGACTGGGACGCTGTTACGGCATCGCCATGGCCAAGGCCGGTGCGGCAGTAGCTGTCGCCGATATCAACCTTGCCGCAGCACAGGCAACAGTGGATGCCATCCAGCAGGCTGGTGGTCGCGCCATCGCAGTACAGTCGGATGTCACCAAGGCGGCGGCGTTTGAGCAGTTATTCGACCGCGCGGAGGCCGAATACGGCCCGCTCGACGTATTGCTCAACATCGCCGGCATGTTCCCGCGCTGCGCGCTGGTTGATATGCCGGAGGAGGAATGGGATGCGGTGATCACGCTCAATCTCAAAAG
>JBBKXO010000271.1:0-5364 GCA_037969525.1 Burkholderiales bacterium
TCATCAGGGCGCTGGAGAACGAGGGGGTCAAATTCATTTTCGCGGTTCCCGGCGAAGAAAATCTGGACCTGCTGGAATCGTTGCGGACATCAAGCATCCGGCTGGTATTGACCCGCCACGAGCAGGGCGCCGGGTTCATGGCCGCCACCTACGGTCGGCTGACCGGCCACGCGGGTGTATGTATGGCGACACTCGGCCCGGGAGCCACGAATCTTGTAACGCCGGCCGCCTATGCCCAGCTTGGCGCCTTTCCGCTGGTGATGATCACCGGCCAAAAGCCGATTATGGCGTCCAAGCAGGGCCGCTTTCAGATCGTCGACGTCGTCCGGCTGATGGAGCCGATCACCAAGATGTCACGGCAAATCGTCCACGGCAATGCCATCCCCTCGCTGGTGCGCGAAGCTTTCCGCATCGCCGAAGAAGAACGCCCCGGCGCTGTCCTGCTTGAACTTCCCGAAGATATTGCCGCGGAAGAATCCTCGGCGCCGCTGTTTGCGCCGCACGAGCGCAATTATGCCGTCGCTTCAGACATAGTCATCAAGGACGCAGCGAAAATCATAGGCGCGGCGAAGTGCCCGCTGGTGCTGATCGGTGCCGGCGCTAACCGTAAGGATGCGCGGCAGGCGCTTTGTGATTTCGTGCACGCCGCAGGAATACCGTTTTTCGACACCCAGATGGGAAAAGGTGTGGTGGACGAGCGCAGCCCGCTGTTTCTGGGCACCGCAGCGCTTTCAGATGGAGACTACCTGCACTGCGCCATCGACCGCGCCGACCTGGTGATCAACATCGGCCATGACGTGGTGGAGAAGCCGCCGTTTTTCATGAAGCCCGGCGGAAAATCGGTCATCCACGTCAATTACCGCTCGGCCCAGGTCGATCAGGTGTATTTTCCGCAGATCGAGATCGTCGGCGACCTTGCAGCCTCGATCCAGCGGCTAAAAGCCGCCGTTGGCCGTGTAGACGCGAATTTCGAATATTTTGACCGGGTGCGGGTGGAGATCAATCAACACCTTGCGATGGACTGTGACGATCCGCGATTCCCGATTATCCCGCAGCGCCTCGTCGCCGATGTGCGCAAAGTCATGGGTGAGAGCGATGTCATCGCGCTGGACAATGGCATGTACAAGATCTGGTTCGCGCGCAATTACCCCGCCTATCAGCCGAACACCGTACTGCTCGACAATGCACTCGCCACCATGGGTGCCGGGCTGCCCTCGGCGATGATGGCTGCAATGATTTGTCCCGGTCGGCGCGTGATGGCGATTTGTGGCGACGGTGGCTTCATGATGAACAGCCAGGAACTGGAGACCGCAGTCCGGCTGGATCTCGATCTGGTGGTGCTGGTGCTTACAGACGGTGCTTACGGCATGATCCGCTGGAAGCAGCAGCAGGACGGCTTTGCAGATTGGGGACTGAAATTCGGCGATATCGACTTCGTCCAATATGCCGGCAGCTATGGCGCCACCGGCCACCGCATTGAGCGTACGGAGGATTTCGTGCCCGTACTGGAGTGCGCTTTCAAGTCGGGCGGCGTGCATCTGATCGATGTGCCCATAGATTATTCCGAAAACGCCCGAGTGCTCATCGACGTACTGAAACAGAAAGTGTGTGTCGAGTAACATGCAATTTGAACAGCCTTACAGGCGCAATTGATCGGAGACTATTCGAAATGCTGCAGGTCAGAAATCCGTTCAGCCTCGAGCTGATTGAAGAGATGCCGCTCGGGGAATGGCGCTTTGCTGATCGCTGGCTTGAAACGGCGGTACGATTGCATCGCAACCGGAAGAACTGGCTTCCGGCGTTCGAGCGGATCGCTATTCTCGAAAAAGCCGCCGCCATCATGGGCGAACGCGCCGAAGCGCTTGCGTTTCTGATCGCCAATGAGGGTGGCAAGCCCCTGATTGATGCGCGCATTGAAGTTGCGCGCGCCATCGGCGGCGTCAAGCTCGCCGCCGGAGAACTCTCGCGCCTGCATGGCGGCGAAGTACCGATGGATCTCACCGCCGCGGGGGCCGGCCGCATCGCCTTCACGATGCGCGAACCCATTGGGCCGGTCGTTGCAGTTTCGGCATTCAATCACCCGCTCAACCTGATCGTGCATCAAGTGGCGCCGGCAGTTGCGGTCAGCTGTCCCGTCATCGTTAAACCGGCGGATGATACGCCGCTGTCGGCCAGGGCATTTGTCGAAATCTTGATTGAAGCCGGACTGCCCCGCGAATGGTGCGCCTGCTTTCCTTGCGATATTCCTACCGCAGAAAAACTTGTCACCGATCCCCGGGTCGCCTTTTTCTCCTTCATCGGATCGGCCAAGGTTGGCTGGATGCTACGTTCCAAGCTGGCGCCGGGTGCGCGCTGCGCACTCGAGCATGGCGGGGTTGCGCCGGTTATCGTGGACGACAGCGCCGATATTGCTGCAATGCTGCCTTCGCTCATCAAGGGTGGTTTCTATCACGCCGGACAAGTGTGCGTATCGGTGCAGCGCGTTTATGTCCCGCGTGCCATGGCACTGTCAGTGGCGGACCAGCTTGCCGGTCTGGCGTCACAGCTGGTCGTGGGCAACGCTGTAGAAGAAACCACTGAGGTGGGTCCGCTGATCCGCCCGCGCGAAGTGCAGCGCGTAGCCGAATGGGTAGCAGAGGCAGCAAATGAGGGCGGCAAAATCCTTTGCGGCGGTAAAACTATCGGGGAGACCGCCTACCAGCCGACGATCATGCTTGATCCCCCTGCGCACGTCCGCCTGTCGACCCGGGAAATTTTCGGACCCGTCGTCGCCGTCTACGGATATGATGATTTGGACGATGCCATCTCAATGGCAAATGCACTGCCGTTTGCATTCCAGGCCGCTGGATTTACCAGCCGCCTTGATGTTGCAACGAAATTGATTCAATCACTCGATGCAACAGCGGTGATGATCAATGATCACACCGCTTTTCGAGTTGACTGGATGCCATTTGCCGGGCGCCGCCAGTCTGGATACGGCACGGGCGGCATCGGTTATACGATGCACGACATGACGCAAGACAAGATGGCGATCATCAATATGTCCTGAGAGCATCGCCTCAGTGACGGATTGGCATCATCACCGTTTTTCCTTCAATACGAGTCCATTCGATGGAAACTGCTTGAGTGTAAAGTGCTCAATATCATCCTCATCACTTCCGACCAGCAGAGGGGCGATTGCGGCGTCTTAGAAAATCCGAACTATAGATCACTCCGGCAACCACAATTCCGCCACACTCAGGTGTGGCCATCAGTGGCTATCACTGAGCAAACAGCGGATTGCACTCCCCTACCGGCTTGCTATATTGGCTGCGCACCAATTTGATTAACTCAGCGCAAAACTGTTGCGTGCAGGTAGCGAATGTTCTGTTACGCAGCTACTTTTGAGAAGCGACTTTATCTTTGGGGCTAGTGCTGATTCCCAGCCATGCGTAAGGTGGGCAATAGCCAACCGCCGCAGTCAGTATCGGACCAAGCCCGATCAGGCCCCACCAGCGGGCGTTGCCATCCAAGAAATAGATCAGGCTGAGAAGCCCAAGTCCAACGATGACTCGGATGACGCGTTCGATGTTGCCGACATTCTTGGTCATGGCTCCGTCTCCTAGGTTTAATGGAGCAGTGCGCATACAGATCATACTCCGCGCTCACCAGCATATTTCCTTGTTCGCGCTATAAAGGACGTTTGCACCCCCTCACCCGCCACAATTCCGCCACAACCAGCAGCATTAACACTCGTAAACAGCGGATTGCCTCCACCTGGCGGCACCCAATAGTCAAAACCGGTTATATCCAATGTCTCCTACCGGCCAGGAGCGGACGTTCGATAACGTTTGAGGCAAAGGGCCGACTGGAGGCATGCGATGCACGCCAGAAGGCGGTCGCTCTTGACCGAGAAATTGGGGCGGAATAGCTATAGCTCCCAGCGTGAAGGGTAAACCTGCCAAAGGGCAGCCCGAATCTGCACGCTAAGTGTGCCAGCGCACCAATAAGAATCCGCAAAGGCTGGATGATGCCTCCTGATGAAGGGGAGCGTCATTTGCCGGGTGTCAAATCCGGTGCCGATTTTCAATCAACCCGACCGAGGTAATTAAAATGAACTGGGATCGTATAGAAGGCAACTGGAAACAAGCCAAGGGCAAAGTGCAGGAGCAATGGGGCAAGCTGGCCGATGACCATCTGGACAAGATCGCCGGCAAACGCGAACAACTGGTCGGAAAGATCCAGGAATCCTATGGCATTGCCAAGGATGAAGCCGAACGTCAGGTCAAGGACTGGGAAACGAAAAACAAGGACATGTTCAAAGACTTTCCCAAGCACTGAACCAAAGCCGGATATACCGGCTGTTGAGTCACGCAGCAAACATTTCTAACATTAGAGAGGCAGACCATGAATACAAAACTTGCAACTACACTCGTAATCGGCGCGCTGCTCGCGCCCGTGGCGGGCTACGCCGCCGAGAAATCGGTGACCGAAAGCGTCAAGGAAACTGTAGCTGACGTCAAGGAAGCCGTCGCTGATTCAGTGATCACCACCAAGATCAAAGCCGAATTCGCCAAAGATAAGGACGTCAGCGCGTTGAACATCAAAGTCGATACGGACGACAAGGGTGTCGTGACGCTGAACGGCAAAGCTAAAAGCAAGGCGGAAGCGAACAAGGCCGTTAAGATTGCGCGCGATACGAAAGGCGTGTCTTCGGTCAAGAACGAAATCAAAGTTCAAACCAAGTAATACCCGGATAGCAACGCTTCGGGGGCGACATGCTTCGGAGATCGATACTTGCCGTGCTGTTCGTCTTGTTCGGAAATCTCGCTGATGCCGACGCACAGGCGATGCGCGACGCTACACGCGGTGAGTTGTTGTACTCAACGCATTGCATCGCCTGCCACAGCGCCCGGGTTCATTGGCGGGAAAAGAAACTCGTCACTAACTGGACAAGTTTGCAGTCAGAAGTACGCCGCTGGCAGGGAGTTTCAGGGCTTGGGTGGAGCAATGAAGACATTGCGGAGGTTGCGCGATACCTGAATGCTCTCCACTACCGCTATCCCACGCCGGACTGACCGGGGGACATTGAAATGCCGATAGATTCGACGCTCGTCGCGAGCACCAGATTCCGGGCTGATGATCCCTGATACACAACAATGCCTTGAGGAAATCCGTAGATGACGTGTTGTATGCAAGTAGACATGATGTCCCGCAGAGCGTCGCGGGAAATTGAAAGCCGCTTAACACGTATCAGCCCTCACAACGGCGTCGAATGCGGTGCCACGATGCTTCGTTAATTCGTTCAATGCTGCCTCGATGCCCAAAGCGGCGCGGTAAGGGCTGTGTGCTGCCATCGCCTCGACCACGTCCGCGACACGCCGG
>JBBKXO010000272.1:0-2880 GCA_037969525.1 Burkholderiales bacterium
GGGTAGGCACGACATACCAGAAGGTGTACCAGGCATGGTTGGCGATCTTGTCCGGTGACTGGTTTTCGACATACAGCCAGATCAGCGCCAGCACGGTCACCATAGGCAGTGCGGCGACAAAGGCGCCGAGCTTGTCGCTGCGTTTGGCGAGTTCCGACACCAGCACGACCACCGCAGCGGTGAGGAAATACTTGGTAATGATCCAGGTCATGACACCTCCGGGCGCGCCGTTCATTGGCGCCCGGACGATTGTACAGCCCGCCATCAGGCGTGCGGATCTTCCGGCAACCGATCCGGTGGCGCTCCGGCAGCGCATTTATTGCACGCGAGCGCATGGCCCAGCATGGCGGCGCGGCCCTCCACCGTCGTCACCCACGGCCGATTCATCCACGGTGGATGGTGGCGCACATGCTGATGATGGCCGCAGGCCAGTTCGGCCACCCAGTCATTGACCTCGTCCAGATGAAATCCGCTGATCGCCTGATACATGACGACTACCGTAACACCAGGCACGGGGCATGGGATGAGGATCGCAGCTCAGTCCTCATCACCCAACGCTGGCCGCTGACGCTGTTGGTGGCGAATTCGACATAGCGCGAGAATTTCACTTCTTTCCGCCGCACTGGCGGCGCTCCAGCCCATGATTTCCGCAATCGAGCGATGACAGCCCAGGCAGATGTCGTGCTCATCAAGACAGCAATTACGCACGCAGGGCGACTCCGTGCTGCCACCCAACCCGGTCGTCTGATCAGTCATCTTCGGCAATTAACGGCGCGCGGCTTCATGCGCGTCTGCTGCGAACGACGCCCCTGCACCAGCTTCAAGCGAAAGCCCTGGTAGCCGTGCTGCGCAGCTGACCAGCAGCCTGCACCTTACCCGGTCAATTGGGGCAATCATTTGGAACAATCATCTGTCGTCCAGAGAGCAGGCCGACCGAGACTTCTGAGGGCGAAATTACTCTCATTGCGCCAGTCACCGGCGCAGCGAGAGTGCACCGGCCGATCTCGACGAGGCGACCTTTCTCCAACCCGACGATCCGAAGTTGGAGGCGCGTTACGTCCGGCACCAGGAGGCGCATTTTGCCGGCGATCGAAATCGGCGCTGACAGCGCCAATTCCGTTGTGCCATACACATGATTCGAGAACCCGCCAAGCGCCGCGATCTCTATTAACTCCTTGCCCTGTCTTCGATAAACCTTCAGCGTGCCGCCGATGTGCGGCGTGATCACCGCGGCGATCTCTGCGCGCCCGTCCCCGTCGAAGTCGGCGACTCCGACCGGATTCAGCCAGCGCATGGGCGTTCCGATTGCCGGAGATTGCGCGCTTATCTCGAGACGATCACCGTTTAATCGAACCATCATGAGCCGCGAGCCGCTATCGCGCCTGCTAACAATGGTGAGGATCTCTTCTGGCTCGCCCGCCGCCAGCCTTACGATCCGCGGCGCGAGATCCTCGAATACCTCGTTCTCAGGCAAACTGAACGTTACCTTCCGGCCAGCGTCGGTCGTCGCCGACACGTGCGAGTATTCGTGCGGCCGGCCAAGCGCGAAATGCCCGTAGCGATCAACCGGGGCATCGTAGTGAGCATCGGCGATCCTTTCGGCGCCCGCATCTGACGCGATAAGCGCGAATATGGCGGAGAAAGCAAGAAGCCTGCAGTGCAGTTTCATTATGTTGCCGACGATTAATTTAACGTCCGCGTTGAGAGGCGCGCAGCGTTATGCGCGTCCCTTCGAACGCGCGGTTAGCCCTCGCTCCTTGATGAGTTTTATTTCGACTCGATGCCCCATGGCGCGAGCATACCGCTGCAAGGTCACGATTGAGGGAGAGTGCTTCGGGGTGCCGGATTCCAGCCGGGCGATGGCCGACTGCGTCGTGCCCACGCGTGCTGCCAACTCCGCTTGTGTGAGACCGGAGGCGGCCCTCGCCTTGAGCACCTCGTCAATAAACGAAAATTCCTCGGCAATTTCGTCGTACGCCTTCTTCACGTCTGGGCGCGCTAGTGCTCGTGCCTTGAATTGTTTGAAAGTGCTAGTCATCTCTAATTTCCTTCATCCGGTTCCACGCAATCTGGAGTTCCCTTTTCGGGGTCTTTTCACTCTTCTTCACGAACTGGTGAAGCACTACAATCTTCCGCTCGAATACAGTACAAAAAAATACGCGCGCAATTCCTTCAGCAGCTTTGAGCCTCAACTCGAACAACCCATCGCCCATCGGACGAGTGTGAGGCATTCCCAGGTTGGGGCCGTAGATCTCCATACGCTCGGCATATCGCACAAAGCGTGCAATAAAACCGGCCGGCAGCGCACTGATCTCGGCCTCGACTCGGGCGCTATAAAAGCTAACCTTCCAATCCACCGCCTGATTATAGCGTATTCGCTATGTTCTTGGTAGTCTGATTTGCGAGGGCTAACGTCCGCGCTCACCGACACCGAGCGAGGGAACACTCGCGAAGCGGGTGCGTCCGAGTGGAGCGCGTTGTTGGGCGCTCCACGGAATGAAACTACTAGGCTGTCTGTGCAATTCATGATGTATGTGACGTCAAACGAGTAGCCACCTGACGAGCCTTTTCCAGCCATCGTTTCGCCCACAGGAATTCCGTCGCCAGTATGGAAAGGCCGATGGGAATAACTATAAACGCTGGTCCCGGCAGGACAATCAGTGCAACCCCGATCAGTGTCACGGTGCTACCAATGACCACAACTACAATGCGTTTGGCGAGACGATAATTCAGCGCATTCTTCATCGAAGCCGCTTCGTCGCAATTTGCTCTATAGCGCACAACGTCTTGCTCTGCCGCGGGCCAGGCCTCGCCCGCAGCACATCAAAACTCGATACCGATATTCATCGAATAAAAGTGCTGCTGCCCGCCGTTGCTGAC
>JBBKXO010000273.1:0-6766 GCA_037969525.1 Burkholderiales bacterium
CTGATATCAATACCGAACAACGCTTTACGTCATCTGACTGCGCGGCAATAGCCGCGCAGTCTTTTTTTTGGCACACTGCATTGAATTTATCGCACTGGAACCAAGCACATGATCATCGATTGCCACGGCCACTACACCACCGCACCCAAATCGCTGGAGGCTTTTCGCCAGAAACAGGTGGACGGGCTCAAGGATGCCAAACTCAGTCCGGCAAAAAACTCGCTGCAGATCAGTGACGATGAAATCCGCGCCGGCATCGAGGGTGCGCAATTGCGCATCCAGCGCGAACGCGGCACCGATCTGACCATCTTTTCGCCGCGCGCCGGCGGCATGGGCCACCACATCGGCAATGCCACGACCAGCGAACTATGGTCCGATATCTGCAATGAACTGATCCACCGCGTGTGCACACTGTACCCGAAAAACTTCGTCGGTGTGTGCCAGTTGCCGCAAAGCCCCGGCGTGCGGCCCGACAACTGCATTGCGGAACTGGAGCGCTGCGTCAACGACTACGGTTTCATCGGCTGCAATCTGAATCCCGATCCCTCGGGCGGCTACTGGACCGATCCGCCGCTGACCGACAAGTGGTGGTATCCGCTGTATGAAAAACTGGTCGAGCTTGATGTGCCGGCGATGGTACATGTCAGTGCGTCGTGCAATCCGGCCTTTCATTTCACCGGCGCGCATTACATCAACGGCGACACCACGGCCTTCATGCAATTCATTACCGCGGACCTGTTCAAGGATTTTCCGACGCTGCGCATCGTCATTCCCCATGGCGGCGGTGCCGTGCCTTACCACTGGGGACGTTACCGCGGACTGGCGCAGGACATGGGCAAGCCGACCCTGCAGGAACACCTGCTGGGCAATGTCTATTTCGACACCTGCGTCTATCACCAGGCCGGCATCGACCTGCTGACCCGGGTAATCCCCGCCGACAACATTCTGTTCGCTTCGGAAATTGTCGGCGCGGTGCGCGGCATCGATCCGGAAACCGGCCACTACTACGATGACACCAAGCGCTATCTCGATGCAGTGGCTACGCTCAGCGCAGCAGACAAGGAAAAGATTTTCAGCGGCAATGTGCGCAAGGTCTATCCAAGACTGGCTAAACACATCTGAGCGCACCCATTCAGCGTTTTTTCGGCGGGTCCTTGATCGGCGGGTTCTTCGGTTCAGCCGGTGGATCGGAAACCGGGGGTCGCTCGGGATGCTTGCGCGGCTCCTTGATTTCCGGTTCACCCGGACTTTTGCGGGGTTTTTCGGCTGCTCGCAGCGTCATGCAATGACCTCCATTTCAGACTGATCCGTTCATCATCGATATCACCGGCTGCCGCGTGTTTGTAACGCACCGTGGCTGTTACGCTTGCGACTGGACCGCGCGCGCCAGCTGGCGCAGAGCCTCCGTCTCTTCCGGCAACACCATTGCCTGTTCCGCTCTCGTCAACGCGATACGTGACTGATGCACCGCCGCCCGGCGCATGGCGTCGTCACCGATGGATGCCAGCGACGCATAAGCCTTCTGCAGACGCACCGCAACTTCCATCGTACCGGCGCCATCGCGCGCAACAGCGCTGAATGCGTCTTCAAACAGGTCATCCACGGACAACGCCGGCACCGCTACTCGATCGAAGGCCGGTTCCTGCCGCTCCGCCTCCGGCAAGGGTGCGCGCCACAGTGCAAACAGGCGCACGAACCGGCCGATCACGTCTATGGCGGTACCAGGATCATTGACGGCCGGGGACAGCGCCCGGCTGGCAATCTCGGACAACGCGATCAGGCCGAAACGGGGATCGTCGTCAAAGCTGCGGTCGTCACCGATCACGAATGCCTTGCGCAGCGGATCCATATCGATATCGGGCTGCTGCCCGGCATCCGCTTTGACATACGCCAGCACCCGGTCCGGCGCGGCAAACGTGCCCGGCAGCGCCATCACGGTGACGCGCAACGCGGATTCTTTTGCACAGGTCTGCAGCGCAACGACATCGACACGCTGCACATAGCCGATGACGTCGCTGTAAACGGCCCGACCGTCCGGATCCACTCCGGGCGCAACGCCGCGCAGATGCGGCGCACAGCGGCGGCGTTGCAGCGCCTCGGTCGTCGCCGCCTCAACCTTGCGCAGCGTCTCACCGAGGCGCCCGAGCCGCGCAATGCGGTTGACCCAGCGCACGAACGTGAGTATGACCATGGCCAGAATCAGCAGTGTCAGCGCAAACAGCGTGAACCGGCCCGGTTTGTCGAAGTACCCGTTCTTCAGAGAAATCAGCGCGACGATGCTGAAAATGAATGCACCGATGAACGTCGACAGCGCATTCTGCGAAACGTCATCGGCGACGATCAGCGAAAACGACCGCGGCGTGGCGGTATTGCTGGCAGACGCATAGGCCGAGACCATGGAGCCGACCGCAAAGGTCGCGATCACCATCATGGTTGACGAAATGATCGTCAGCAGCGTTTCGACGGATTCCAATTTGACATCCGGGACCAGGTGGCCGACGCCGATGCCATCGGCCAGTTTTGCCATGAACACCAGCGTAACCGACAGCACGCACATCGCCAGCGGCTTCACCCACAGCTGCTCCCGGAGCCGGTTGATCAGGAATCTGAGGCGCTCAAACATGATTCGGTTCCTGCAGCCCGGTGCTCAGGCGCGTTTGATCATGCGCAAAATCACGATCAGCACGATGGCACCAAATGTCGCCACCAGAATGCTGCCAAAAAAAATCCACTACCCGCGAAAATCCCGGCGCACGAAACAGATATCCGCCGGCCAGCCAGCCCGCAATCAGTCCCACCAACAGCAACCAGAAGAATTCCATAAACTTACCTCAACCTGCATTTTTACAAACGGCGAGCGCCGCGGCCTGGCCGCCACCCGTTCCACACAATAATCACATTCCGGCCGGAAATGCCAGTTCCGGGTCAGCTCTTGCGCGCGTACACCACCTCACCGTTGCGCTCGACGCGCACCTGACAGCTGGACGTGCCGCAACTGCGTTCGGTTTTGATTACGTCGCGCGGCGTCACCACAATGGTGCCGCTGCCGCGATGTGCGGCGCCCGAATCGAATTGATAGGTCACCATCGCCCCCGGCTCATCGACGAGAACCTCGTAGCGGATGAACTCGCCGAAATAAAGCCCGTTGGACTGTGGCAGCACCATTTCCACGCGCAGCGGAATGCGGTTCTTGGTGGTCGCGTGGATGCGGTAATAACGCTTCACGCGATCCGCGTAACGGAACGATGGATCCGCGGCCGCAATGCGCTGCATCAGTTTCATCTCGCTGGGCCGCAGCGGCGTATCTTCCACGCCCATGCCCGATGTCGTCTGCGCTGCGACAGGCCAAACCACCAGCGTGGCCACCAGCATCGCGCTAGTGATCTTCGGCATCTTCATAAGCCTCCGGACGGAACCGCGGTGTACAGATTGCGAGGAACACCAGATCGCCCGTTCCCGCGTTGGTAATACGCTGCCGCACCGATGGCGGTATCAGCACCACATCACCGGCCTGCACCTCCTGCGGTGGCAGATCACCCACCTCCACTTGTCCCTCACCGTCGAGGATCACGTAACGCTCCACGGTATCGACCACCCGGTGCCAGCGCGTGGTGACCCCGCGCAATACCCGCGCCCGCGCAATACCCGCGCCCGCGCAATCGACATCTCCGGATCGTCTTCGGAATTGGACAATTCGAGCATGTGGCAACGTTCCTCGGTCAGGATTTCGGCCGTGGGGTGCGCGCGGAGTATGGGAATTGGCAATTCAACCATCGTATTCAGTCCTGCTTATCGGCCGTAGAACTTCTTCACTGTGTCTTCCGCGACCTGCTGCAGGAACGCGGCATCCTCCTTGCCGATCTTGCCGTAGTAGTCGTACGTATTGCCCACCGGTGATTTGCCATAGAGGCTGGCATAAACCGTGGCCGCGGCCAGGTAGGTGCCAATCAGGTCGGGATGGCTGCCGTCGTATTCCTTGTGCAGTTTCATCTCCGGCCGTCGGCGATACGCTTCCTCGAACGCCAGACCCACCGGGATCACCAATGCGCCAGCCTCGTTACCTGCGGACACATACATGTCTTCCACCTTGCGGATCATGTCGGCGCTGGCGAATTTGCTGGGCTTCACATGCGCATGGGTCATGTACAGCGCGGTCCTGCCGCCCTGCTTCGCAATCTCGGCGCTGAATTCGACGGCTTTCTCGTGGAAACGCTTGCGCCCGTTCTCCGAAGTCGCGGCAGTGCTGTTGCCCTGCAGGATCACCACTTCGAAAGGCTCCTTGATGCCGAGGTTACCCGGGGTGATCAGGTGCTGGATGTTGTGATGCCATAATGGCGCGCCGCCGATGGTCGCGGATTTGTACTGCAGCGGCTTTTCCAGCGCCGGATCAGCGGCAATGGCCATGCGTCGCACGTGATTGTGCAGGCTGTCGTTGTAATACAGGTAGCTGTTGCCAACGAACAACACGCGCTTGGGCGTGTCGACCTGCGGCTGTGTCACCAATGGCGCGGCCGCATGAACCGCAGCAACGGACAGCAACGCGGCGACAAGCAGGGACTGCAGGACAGCTATGGTGCGTTTGAACATGGTGGATCCTCTCCCTTGGTTATTCTGGTCCGGCTCCGTGACGAAACGGCCATTATGTGGGCCGCACCGGAATGCCGGTTATTTGCAGTAACATTGTTTCACTGAGCGGGTTGTTGCCGCAATCGGTTCAACAATAAAAACATTAACGACCGGCCAAAAAGGATCGCCATGGCTGAAACTATTGCAGGCCCCCTGTCCCGCTACACCGTACTCGACCTGACCCGAGCCCGCTCCGGCCCCACCGCCGTGCGCCAGCTCGCCGACTGGGGCGCCAGGGTCATCAAGATCGAGGAACTCGGCGAACAGGACGGCGACGGCAGTCCGTTCGACAAACGCCACGGCCCTGACTTCCAGAACCTGCATCGCAACAAGCGCAGCATCACGCTGAACCTCAAGTCGCCGGCAGGCGTTGCTGTTTTCAAGAAAATGGCGGCCACCGCGGATGTCATCGTCGAGAACTACCGGCCGAAAGTAAAAGACCGCCTCGGCATCGACTACGAAACCATCCGCAAGATCAACCCGCGCATTGTTTACGGCAGCATCAGCGGCTTCGGCCAGGACGGTCCCTATGCTGACCGCCCCGGACTTGATCAGGTGGCACAAGGCATGAGCGGGCTGATGTCGGTCACCGGCCTGCCGGGACAGGGCCCCGTGCGCGCCGGCATCGCCATCGGTGACTCCAGCGCCGGCATGTTCCTCGCCTTTGGCATCGTCACCGCATTGCTTGATCGCGAACACACCGGTGTCGGGCAATGGGTGCATACGTCACTGTTGCAGGCACTGATCGCAATGACCGATTTCCAGGCCGCGCGCTGGACCGTGGCCGGTGAAGTCGCGGGCCAGGCCGGCAACAACCACCCCACCGCGATACCCACCGGCACCTACAAAACCAAGGACAGCCATATCAACGTTGCCGGCTCCGGGCAATTGTTCGAACGTCTGTGCAAGGCCATCGAACTTCCGGATATCCCGAAAAACCCGGATTATTCATCGTCGAAAGTACGTTCCAAAAACCGCGACGCACTGAACAAGCTCATCGCCGCACAGATTGAAAAGAAAACTTCGGCGGAATGGATAGATGCGCTGAACGAAGCCGGCGTACCCTGCGGCCCGATTTACAAGATCAATGAAGTGTTTGCCGATCCGCAGGTGCAGCATCTGGGCATCGCCGCACCCACGCAGCACTACAAGCTGGGCGACATCAATGTGGTCAGAAACGGCATTAATTTTTCAAAGACGCCGTTCACTGTGCGCAATGCCGCGCCGGATAAAGGCGCACAGACGGACGAGATCCTGGGCGAGTATGGCTACAGCGATGCGGAAATCTCAACCCTGCGGACAGCGGGTATTACTAATTAGACTGAAACTTTGCATACAGAATTCCGCAATAATTGTATTCCCGTATTTTTACAATGTAGACGTCCCGACATCCCGCGGCATACAGTGCAGTAAACTGGAATCCTGTCGTTGCAACCGGTCTGTGCATGTGCGCTTACGGTTCACGACCTGGACCGGAGTTCACCCGCATGTCGAAAGTTGCTGTCATCGGAAACACTGCGAGGGCCATCGGCGCTGTCTGCGCATCGGATTTTTCCCTGTCAGGCCACGCGGTGCGTTTTGCCGTATTCCCCGAGCAGAAGGAACAGTTGACCGCCCTGCGCAAGGCCGGCGGTTTCACCGTCGAGGGCGACGCCCGGCATCTCGTCTCCCAAAACACCGGTTTTGCCAGGCTCGACAGGATCTGTGTCACGACTGCAGAGGCGCTGCAGGACGCCGAGGCCGTGATCATCGAAGTGGACATGCACCAACTTGAGGCTAAGTTCGGTGCGATGATCCCCGAGTTCAAGCACGGCGCGGTGGTGCACATCCAGAGCCACGGCTACTGGCCCGCAGCGCGGCTGACCCCGCTACTGCGCAAGGCCGGCCGTGACGATGTAACCGTGACCGAGGCGCCCGCGCCGACACATGCGGCGCGTTACGAGGGCACGGTGGTGACGCCCAAGGGACTGCGCAAGGGCATCCGGATCGCGACCGTGCCGGCGTCGCGCGCGGCACAGGCGCTGGCGGTGCTGAAACCGCTGTTGCCCGATCTGGAAGCCGCACCATCGGTGTTGGTGACCGGGCTCGAGAACCTGAACCTGATAGTGCATCCGGCGATGGTGCTGCCAGCCATCGGCAT
>JBBKXO010000274.1:0-13457 GCA_037969525.1 Burkholderiales bacterium
CTGCAGTTCTTTGCCAAATACCCGTTCCAGAAGCACTCTGGAGTCCGCCTGGACTACATCTACGATCGCTTCAGCACCAACGATTGGTCATGGGCGAACTTCACCTACCTCGACGGCACGACAGTCACACAGGCTCCGGTGCAGAAAGTGCACTTCTTGGGTGTTTCTTACTACTACCGCTGGCAATAATTCCCGGCCGCCGTCAGCATCATCGTCTGCAGCCAGCTGCCCAGGAGCCAACTCCTAGATGACCCGGGAATATCGCGTCGTTTCGCGTTCCCGCTGTAAGTATTTGTCGAACACCATGCAGATATTACGGATCAGCATGCGCCCGCGTGGCGTCACGGTAATCCACTCCGCCTCCAACTCGACCAGCCCATCAACGGCAAGGCCCCTCAGTTCGACCATCTCCTCAGAGAAATAACGGTCGAAATCAACCAAATAAGAAATTTCGACGGATTTCTTTGACAACCTGAACTGGCACGCCAAAGCCTGTATGACGGCACGCCGCAGCAGGTCATCCGCCGACAATTCCATACCGCGCGCCACCGGCAGTTCCCCGCGATCCAGACTGTCGTAATAGCTGTCGAGGTCGCGATGATTCTGGCTGTAGGTCGGCCCAATCGCACCGATCGCTGATACGCCCAGTCCGAGCAAATCACTATCGGCGTGGGTCGAGTAACCCTGAAAATTGCGATGCAGGCGACCGTTACGCTGCGCCAAGGCCAGCGAATCATTCGGTTTTGCGAAATGATCCATGCCAATATACACATATCCTGCATCGCCGAGCCGCTGTGCGGCAAGGCCCAGCAACTTGAGTTTGACGTCGGGAGATGGCAAATCAGCTTCGAGAATGCGACGCTGCGGCTTGAAGCGGGTTGGCAGGTGCGCGTAGTTGTAGACGGCGATGCGGTCGGGATCGGCCGCGATGACCCGCCCCAGGGTACGGTTAAAACTCAGCAGATTCTGCTTAGGCAGGCCATATATCAGGTCCACATTGACCGAGGCAAATCCAGCCTGCTTTGCGGCATCCATGACTTCTACGGTCTGCGCCTCATTCTGAATGCGGTTGACCGCACGCTGCACCTCCGGATCAAAATCCTGAACACCGAGGCTGACACGGTTGAAACCCATCGCTCTTAGCGCATGCATATCGGCCGCATCAACACTACGCGGGTCTATTTCGATGGAATACTCGCCATCCTGCGCCATCTGAAAATGCTGCTGCAGGCGTTCATTCAAGGACGCCAACTGCTTCATGGAGAAGAACGTCGGTGTCCCCCCGCCCCAATGCATCTGATCCCCACTCCGATCAGTGCCAAACAAAGGGCCCTGCAGTTCAATCTCGCGAAACAGGTAATCAAGGTATTTGACACCCTTGTCGCGATTCCGCGTGACGACCTTGTTACAAGCGCAGTAGAAACAGATGGTGCTGCAAAACGGCAAATGTACGTAAATGGACAGCGCACGTCGTATGCCGCCGATGTTGCGCCGGCCTACCCAGGATTCGTATGTCGCCGGACCGAAAGCCTCGACAAAACGGTCGGCCGTCGGATACGAGGTATAGCGTGGGCCATTACGATCCATCCGCCTAATCAGGCCGAGATCCACCTCGACCGGCAGGTGCTGCTCAAGATTTATCTCATTGCTCATTAAACATGTCCACAGTGTGACTGCCATTCTCTCGAATCCGATCCGCCTGCAGTTTGACGCAGATCAAATCAGAGGTAAGATGTGATGAACGGCTAAGCCCCTTCCACCCCCTCTACCCCCTCCATCCCTATGGCAACTTCTTTGCGTATCGTCGAAGTAGATAAACTCAAGACGGCATGCTCCACCTGCAGCCTGCAGGAATTGTGTCTGCCCGCTGGACTATCGGCCACCGAACTTCAATCGGTAGACCAGCTCATTGATCGACGCCGCTCCATAAAGCGCGGCGACTATCTGTATCGTTCCGGAGCACCGATGCATTCGCTCTACGCCCTGCGTTCGGGCTTCATGAAAAGCTGCGTGCTGCACGAGGATGGCCGGGAACAGGTCGCCGGCTTTCACATGATGGGCGACTTGATGGGAATGGACGCCATTGGCAGCAACCAGCACCTGTGTGACTCGATAGCGCTGGAAGACAGCGATGTCTGCGATATCCCCCTTACCGACCTGGAGACCCTGTCGCGCGAAATACCGTCATTGCAGCAGCATTTCCACCGCATCATGAGCCGTGAAATTGCCCACGACTACGGTGTAATGCTGCTACTTGGCAGCATGCGTGCCGAAGAGCGCCTCGCCGCTTTCCTGCTCAACCTGTCCCAGCGGTTTGCCGCGCGCGGCTATTCATCGACGGAGTTTCATCTGCGCATGACGCGCGAAGAGATTGGCAGCTATCTCGGACTCAAGCTCGAAACCGTCAGCCGCACACTGTCACATTTTCAGACCGAGGGTCTGCTTGCCGTACAGAATAAACATCTGCGCATACTCAAGATCGAGGCCCTCCAGGAACTCGTAGGACAACATAGCTGCCGCAGCTGAATTAGCCTGTAGTTCTGTGCAATGCGCACAACACCGAAGAGTGCCAAGCTACAGGTTAAGCCGTCTGGTGTGATCCAGCGGATCAGCAAGCCACTAATCCACATCTAAATCACCCTCTTCAGCCGGAATACGGATGCAGACTGGCTGTTCCGCCAGTCCGGCCGCAACTGCGCCAGCACGTGCGTCAGGTCGCCGCGTCCGCCTCTTCAGCAAGATGATGACGCTTGAGTACCTCTTCAAGTTCGCTCGTCGCATTGCGTGCGTCGTCTTTGCGACACCCTTCCTCACCTACATGGCGGTAGCGTGCAGCACGAAAATAAGCCGCAGCCGCAACCAGATGCAGCTTCTCTTCATCAAGAACGGGACAAACCACGGGCGCCGCTCGAGTAAACTCCGGAGCAGCAACTGCATCATTCCTGCAACCAGTTGATTTAATTACTTTTTTCGCATTCATGACAACTTACCTCCTGACTGAACCTCATTCCGGCACTTGTTTCACAAGTACCCCTAGGTTCAAGTTCATGCTGCGCCCTCCAATCCTGACTCGCATTGATATGAGTCAAACACTGCCGGACCACGTTGTAGTTATAGGTCGATTGCACCTGCATGGAGACTCCCTGCCGAATGAATGATGCGCAGCAGCATAAGCAGCGGCCGGCAGCCCTATCTTGATCTACATCAAACCCCGGGGGTCGTCGGGAATGTAATGTGAGCGTAAACCATCACTACAACCCAAGGAGATGACCATGTTCCGCAACATTCTGGTTCCTACGGACGGCTCGGCACTGTCCCGCAAGGGCATAAAAAAAGCCGTGGCTCTGGCCAAGAAAACGGGTTCCCGCATAACCGGATTCCACGTTGCACCTTCTTACAAGTTTAATGTTTATGCGGATTACGTACCGCCCGACTTCATCCTGCCCAAGGCCTACGCTGTGCGTGCGAAGAAGGTATCGGCACGCCATCTGGAGGCCATCAAGAAAGAATGCAAAACAGCCGGCGTGCGCTGTGCGACCTACTTTGTCTGCAGCGATTTCGCCGCGGACGCGATCGTCAAGGCGGCGAAGAAATACAAGTGCGATCTGATTGCGATGGCCTCGCACGGCCGCAGCGGGATCTCCAGGCTGCTGCTGGGCAGCGAGACGCAAAAGGTCCTCGCCAATACCAACATTGCGGTTCTCGTGCTGCGCTAGAAAGCTGGATATGCGGAACAAACTTGCGGGACACATCGTCCCGCAAGCCTTAAGCGCTTTCAGGTATTCAGCTGGCTCCCTTTACAGGGCAGTCCTTTGCACCGCGGGATTATCCGTTTGACATGGATCAACATCGGGTTACGGCCTCACGGTTAAGGTGCAGAATCCGATCGATTTGACCGACTGGAACCTGGCCATGGCATCAATAACCGACCGCATAGACAATATTACGCGGATCCCCCCTGAATACCTGCATGCGCAGCCGCCAGCTCCGCGCAGCGTCAAAATCGAAATTTCACCGCGCTGCAACTACCGTTGCGGATTCTGTGCCCTGCGCACACGCGAAGTGCAGCCCAAGTGGGACATGGATTTCAAGCTGTTCCAGCGCATCACCCGCGAGATGCGTGAAGCTGGTGTGGAGGAGATCGGCATGTTCTATCTCGGGGAGTCATTCATGAACCCCCGGCTGCTAGTCGACTGTATCGCGTATGCAAAACAGGACCTCGGATTTCCCTACGTCTTTCTGACATCGAACGCCTCCATGGCTTTCCCCGAGGCGGTGGATGCCTGCTTTGGGGCGGGACTTGATTCGATCAAATGGTCGGTCAATGCCGCAGACGAAACGCAGTTTGAAAGCATCATGGGCGTCTCGGGCCGCCTGTTTCACCGGGCGCTTGCCAACATCAAGGGCGCCTGGGAGACACGGGAAAAAGGCGGCCACCGCACCGGCATCTATGCATCATCGATCCGTTACGACGGGGAACAGCAGCAACTGATGGAGGAGCTGCTGCGCGCGCAGGTATTGCCTTTTGTAGATCAGCACTATTGGCTGCCGCTGTATTCCATGGGTGCTTTCGCAACCCAGCGTGAGGAGCAACTGGGTTACCGCCCGACAGCAGGCAACCAGGGCCGGATCGGTGCGCTGCGCGAACCTCTGCCCTGCTGGTCGGCGTTTACCGAAGGCCATGTCACCGCCGAAGGAAAATTATCCGCATGCTGTTTTGACGCCACGGCCAACTGGACGATGGGTGACTTGACGCAGATTTCATTCATGACCGCATGGAACTCGGAAAAATTCACCAATTTACGCGCAGCTCACATCAAGCGCGACGTCCGCGGCACGGTCTGCGAAAACTGCATCGCCTACGGATAATGACCTGAAATGCTGCGTGATGCCCTGCCTGTCAACGCCTACGAGGCTGCCAAACACCCAATGACCCGGCCGGCCAAATCATTCAAGGTTGCAAGCTATCTTGCCGCCCTCCCCTTATTCCGCGCCCTGGCACGCGACGAAATCAACCGCATTGCTGCGGCCTCCGTACAGATTGATGCACCACGCGGCAGCGTACTGTTCCGGCGCGGAGACCCGTGCACTGGATTCCACATTATCATCTACGGTCAGGTCAAACTTGCACTGCAAACCGATCAGGGCGGTGAAAAAGTCATCGAACTCCTCGGAACAGGGCAAAGTTTCGGCGAAGCAGTAATGTTTCTGGAAAAACCCTATATGGTGACTGCAGAAACGCTGGTCGACAGTAAACTCCTGCATGTCGCTAACAAAGCGATATTCGCCGAACTTGATCATGACCCGCAATTTGCGCGCCGGGTTATCGCCAGTCTGAGCATGCGCCTGCATCATTTAGTCAGTGAACTCGAATCTTATTCGCTGCAATCCGGCACCCAGCGCATCGTCGGGTACCTGCTCAGCCTGGTAGAAGAGCAGGGAGGCGGCCCCCAGATCCAGCTTCCGGCCAGGAAAAACATCATCGCTTCGCGCCTGAATCTCACACACGAACATTTTTCACGCATTCTGCACAGCCTCGCCGCAGCCGGTCTGATCAGCATAAAGGGCCAGAAAATCGGAATTTCAGATATTAAAAAACTACGTTCACACGCCGAATGATGCATTCGTCGTCAGGAGCAGGATTAGGTGATGCAAATCAATGCGCACTGCAACCAGCCGATCCAGAATGCAGCCACTTTGTCCGCGCTCACCTGCGAATCACATAATTTCCCATGACACTATCGTTGCACACCTGGAAACTCGGGAACCATACGCTGCTACCCATAGTCCAGGGCGGCATGGGCGTCGGCATTTCCGCACACCGACTCGCCGGCAGCGTCGCCGCGCTGGGAGCACTTGGCACAATTTCCAGCGTGGATCTGCGCCATCATCATCCCGATCTGCTGGAACGTGCCGGCACATGCACAGACCAGGATGAACTCAACCAACTTAACCTGATCGCGCTGGACAGGGAAATCCGGATGGCCCTGAAGATCGCCGGCGACCGCGGCGCGATTGCAGTCAATGTGATGAAGGCCGTCTCTGCACACGCCTCCTACGTGCGCCAATCCTGCGAAAGCGGAGCACACGCTATCGTAATGGGCGCTGGATTACCGCTGGATCTTCCTGATATGACTCGGGATTTTCCAGAAGTCGCCCTGATTCCCATTCTGTCCGATGCCCGTGGCGTAAAGATTGTGCTGAAGAAATGGATGCGTAAACACCGCTTGCCGGACGCAATCGTCATCGAACATCCACGCTACGCGGGCGGGCACCTCGGTGCTACACGTCTGGAAGAAACCGATGATCCTCGCTTCGATTTTGAACCGGTAATGGAAGACATCTTTACGCTCATGCGCGAACTGGGCATTGAACGAGAACAAGTTCCGGTGATCCCTGCCGGCGGCATCAACAGCCACGCCCAGGTGCGTGACTTGCTTGCACTCGGTGCAGCCGCCGTACAGATCGGAACTCCGTTTGCGGTGACCAGTGAAGGGGATGCTCACCCCAATTTCAAGCAGGTGCTTGCCGGTGCAAAGCGCGAAGACATCATTACATTTATGAGCGTTGCTGGACTACCGGCCCGCGCGGTGCTTACACCATGGCTGAAAAATTATTTACGGCGCGAGAAAGCACTGCAGTCTCACGCCAAGGCCGACCTACGCCGATGTGTGCCCGGATTGAATTGCCTTACCGTGTGCGGGCTTCGCGACGGCATCAGCAGTGCCGGACAGTTTTGCATCGATACGCGTCTCGCCTACGCCCTCAAGGGCGACATCAAGAAAGGGCTGTTTTTCCGAGGATCGGAAAGCCTGCCGTTCGGCACAGCAATCCGTCCGGTCTCCGAATTGCTGGAGTATCTGATGACCGGCAGATCTCCGGTATGCACCTAAAAACCGCATATTCGGCTGCAGCCGGGTCGAGATTCAAGTCAGCTTCTGGCATGCTCTCCTTCTCCAATTGGTGGAATAGGACGCAATTCTTACCCGATGTCTGACAACCCTGAGAAAGCCGGGACATCTGTAGTGATTGAAAACCTGCGGCACGCAGGTTGTTACCCCCATCCAGTAACTGAAATCAAACTGATCGAAACGCATATTTCATGGGTTCTGTTGACTGGGGAATATGCCTACAAGATTAAGAAACCGCTGAATCTCGGCTTTCTCGACTTCAGCACCCTGGCACTGCGCAAGAAATGCTGCGATGAGGAATTGCGCCTGAACCGGCGATTTGCCCCGCAACTTTACCTCGACGTCGTACGCATAGCCGGCAAAAAGACTGCACCACGCGTCTCAGGCGACGGCACCGCCATCGAATACGCTGTCAGGATGCGGCAGTTTCCCCAGGAGAAACTCGCCAGTGCACTGCTGGCCGCCGGTGAACTTGCCTCACACCATCTGGATACCTTTGCCGCAGAACTCGCGACCATCCACCAGTCAGCCGCCGCCACCGATGCCGGCAGCGCTTTCGGAACGCCATCGTCCATACTGGCCGCTGCGATACAGAACTTTGATCAACTTTCGCCGTTGCTGACCGGGCCGGATGACGTCGCCGCCATGACAGCACTGCGCGCATGGACCATGGCTGAGCACGATGCCCGAAAATCCCTGATGGAACAGCGCCGGGTTGCTGGTGCCGTTCGCGAAGGCCATGGCGACTTGCACCTAGGCAACATAGTACTCATCGGCGACCGGCTGGTGCCATTCGACTGCATCGAATTCAATCCGGCGCTACGCTGGAACGATGTTCTTAGCGAGATCGCTTTTCTGGTCATGGACTTGCATGACCGGGGAAACGCCCCTCTCGCCTGGCTGTTTCTAAATGCCTACCTTGATAAAACCGGGGACTACGAGGGCATTTCACTGCTGCCGTTCTACCTTGTCTACCGTGCCATGGTGCGCGCTAAAATCCACGCACTGCGCGCAAACCAACCCGGACTGACACAAAACCGGCGAGCCTCACTGCAGCGGGCCAGCAGAGCCTATCTGGCATTGGCGAACACCTATGTACAACGACGACCAGCGTTGATCATCACACACGGTCTTTCGGGATCAGGCAAAAGCCGCGTTGCTGCAGCATTGATGCAGCAGTACGGTGCAGTGCGCGTAAGGTCTGATGTCGAGCGCAAGCGCAGACACGGACTCGCGGCCCAAGAGAGAGGTCCCAGTGCCATAGGCATCGGCATCTACGCGGACGACGCCACCCAGGCGCTTTATCATCACCTGGCCAGCCTTGCCCAACAGGTGGTCTCGGCGGGATTCTCGGCGATCGTGGATGCAGCATTTCTAAAACGCTGGCAGCGCGAACTTCTGGCCCGCGTGGCAGACGCAGCCGGCGTCCCTTTCCTGATCATGTCCATAACCGCGCCCGACGCGATATTGCGCCAGCGCATCCTGCAGCGCCAGGCGGCAGGCAACGATCCATCGGATGCGGGAATTACGGTGCTTGAACATCAGCTACAGTCACAGGAAGCGCTGTACCCAGAGGAACACACGGCAACCATAGAACTGTCGAGCGATGGAGCGGATCCGGCCACCTGCAGTCGGCAAGTCATCGCCAGGCTGGCCGCAATGCAGAATTACTGAACCCGGCGGCCCTAGATCCACTGCCGCCATGGCAACGGATCGTGCGTAAGCGCGACCGCGACTATATAGAAAAACACGGCCTGAGCCGCCAGCCACGCCTGGAGACGTTCGCCACGGGTGCGGCCGAATCGCAGCGCGATCATGCCCAGCCCGATATAACAAAGCAGCGCCAGCACTTTTGCAGTCAGCCAGCCTGCGGCCAGCGGATACTGACGAATCATCACCGCCAGCGCAATCGCACTGGCCAGAAGTCCGGTATCTATGACGTGCGGCACCACCCTCACCCATCGCACACGCAGCCACGGCGAGTCGCGCATCATCCAGATACCCCGCGCAAAAAAAAGTATGTAGCTGGTGACAACGCAGGACACGTGGATTAGTTTGAGTGTTGCGTAATCGATCAGCGTCCTCCGGTGGTGCATGTCGCCGTGCTCAAGGCAGCAAATTTATACCATCGAGTGGATCTTTCGCCCGCGCAGCCTGTATGTCAGCGTCGAAGGCATCGAAGCGCCCGCTTTCAACATCCAGCACCAGCACTTTGCCCTCTTCGATCAGATAGTGCCAGCCACGCAGATAGATCTCGCCAGCCTCCACCCGTCGTCGCACCATGGGGTAGTCCATCAGCCGCTCGAGCTGCAACGCCACCGAGCGTTGCTCGGTGCGACGCAGCGCCTCTTCCGACAGCGTCACCGGCAGCACCGCGTCACGCCCCAGATCAAGCCACTTGACCATATGTATCGCCTCTGCCGGCGGCTCGGTATACAACGCCCGGATTGCGCCGCAATGGCTGTGGCCACAGACAATGATCTCGCGCACGCGCAGATTGAGCACCGCGAACTCAATCGCAGCCGCCGTTCCATGGTAACCGTGGGAGGCGTCAAAAGGCGGCACAAAATTGCCGACATTGCGTACAACAAACAACTCACCAATGCCGCTGTCCATCAAAAGGTGCGGCACCACACGGGAATCGCAGCAACCGATAAACAACACCGTCGGATGCTGCCCCTGTTCCACCAGATCCTTGAATTGTTTCCTGAGCCGCGGAAAGTAGCGGGTATGAAAGCGTCGCAGGCGATCGATAATCTGGTCAGGCATCTATTCAATCCCGGGCAATGTTCATCCTGGCTTCCCGTCCAGGCGCGGTCGTGTCAGCACCGGCCAGTAGCGAACAGCATATAGGCCGAAAGCAAAAGCCCAAAGCAGGCCAGATATTTGCATGCTAGCCAGATAAGCTGCCGGCACCATTCCGCCGAATACCCGCACGACCGCTGCCACCTGTATCAGCAAAAAGCAGGTCAGCTCGTAGCCATCCGCCATCAGTGGTCGCGCAGTATGACCGCGCGCCGTGCGGGTCATCATGCCCAGCGTCAATCCGCCGATTGCGCCTACGGTCAGCGCATGAATCGAGGATGATTCGGCAAGCCAGCCCATCCCCGCGAATGCGCGCAGGAGCAGATGACAGACTATCCAGGCATAGGCGGCATGCAGTATCCACACCAGCGGCACTGCAAGTGTGCGCCACGGCCGCCACAGGTACAGGCGCACGCCATGGGCGATCGCACCAATCAGCGCAATTGCCGCAACCAATCCGGGATGCAATTGAAGAAGATCGGCGATGAACAGCAACAACACCGACCCCAGCGCCAGTTTTTCGACCATCGCGTGTCGCGTGGCACCTGCACCCGGCACGCCATTGTTGGTAAACATCGGAATCACCCGCCCGCCCATCACGGCCATGATGAACAACATCACATCCAGACCCAGCACCAGTCCCAACCGCGGCGGCAGTTCGAACACACCACGCAGACCGAGATGCAGTGCGGCGATCAGCGTGCCCATCAGCGCAAGCAGGCCAACAAAAAAATAGTTACGGACATTTCGGGCACGCAGCAACGGGATGGCAATCGCTACGGCGAGGGCCACGGGAAACGCCGCGTTTACGACAGCAGCCGAAGTGTTCAGCGGCGTCAGCACCAATACCCGCCCGGCCACCCAGAGTGCTGCCAGCGCCATCAAGGGAGCACCGACCAGCGTCGGCTGGCCTGTCCAGGCGCGTACCGCCGTCAGCAGGAACCCTGCCACCACCGCCATCGTATACCCGAACAGCATTTCATGGCCATGCCACAATGGCCCCTGCAGGTAGGCAAACGGCAACACACCGGAATATTGCACGGCCCACAGCAACACGCTGATGGCGCTGAATACGCTGGCCAGCAGAAAGAACGGGCGGAACCCCAGATTCCACAAAGCGAAACCTGGCACTGCCGCGCTCAACCGAACAGCAAGGGCTGGCCCTGCCGGTCGAACGGCAGGAACGCGCCGAAAGCTCCGCGTTTGACGCCTTCAATCATGCCTTGCAGCGATTGGTCGGCTTCCATGCTCGTCGGCGGCCGGCCATCACGCCCGGACAGACCGGCTACAAACACGACGCTCCAGTTGCTGCCGAACTGACGTGACTCCTCGACCAGAGCTGAAAATGTACTGAGTTCTGAGGGATCCTTGTCCACTGACATCAGCGGCACCAGCGTACCGCCCTGTCCGGATTCAAAACGGGCGCGCTGCTCGGGCGTACTGTCTTCTGGCAGCGCCGCATCGGCAAAAACAAACAACAAACGCTGCGGCTCCGGCTGATGTCGGGCAGCGTTTAGCAGATCTTCAAAGCTGGATATATTCATTTCGACTTGCCCCGAAAATAAAGCATTGCCTGACCGTGCATGATTACTGCACCAGCGGTGTATCGGCGGCATCGAGATCAACACCTGCAACTGCGGCCTCACCGGCCAGCAACTGCAAATACTGACGCAACGACGTCACGAAGGTTTGCTGCTGCAGTGAATTCGCCACGGCACCGCGCACCTCGTCGAATGACCGCGTCACGCCGGGTTCACGCGCCAGCACCTCGACCACATGCAGTCCGAAACGGCTGTGCACCAGACGCGGCAGCACGCCCACTTCAACGTGTCCGAAAAGTTCACGGGCAAACTCAGGCGCACAGTCTTCGGCATTAAGCCAGCCCAGATCGCCGCCTTCGGCACCGCTGGGGCAATTGGACAGCTCACGGGCGGCGCTGGAAAAAACGCCGGTCGACTTGCCGTCATGACAGCGGACGTCCAGCAAAGCAATTTCTGCTCGTTTACGCAGCGCCACTACATCGATGCCCGGCGTTACCGCAAAAAGTATATGCCTCACATGTACACGCTCACCCGTGCGGTAGCTGCTTTCATGTGCTGCATAGTGCCGGCGGCAATCCTCCGCGGATGGTTCAGGCATTGCCAGGGTTCGTTCCAGCAAAGCCTCAATCGCGTCAGCCGCGGCTTCGCTGATCACGCCGTCAGCCGCGGGAGCGTCGTCCGTGGCAAGCAGGCCGGCGGACTGGGCAGCCTGGCGCAACAGCTCGGTGCATGCCCGTTGACGTAATTCGTCTGCGGCAAGCGCCTCTTCGCACCGGTTAAGTACCACGCCATTGATGCTGGCTACAGGACTCGCGATGGGGGAATCGGTGATCATGAGGGAATACTCCGGAATTTATCAGGTGTTGGTGCCGGGCTGCGGCGGTTGATCGTGGCCGGCCGGCACATTGAGCCGGCGGCTGCGCACCATCTGGCGGGGCCGGAACAGATAGAAGACCGTGGCAAAACCACTCCACACATGCACCAGCCTGCTGAACGGAAACAGCAGGAAGATCGTCATGCCGAGCACGAGGTGCACCTTGAATGGCCAGGCCAGCGGAATCAAGCCTTCCGCGCCGCCTACGCGAAACGTAAATACCCTCTGCGCCCAGTCGGATAACACCAGCATCGTGCTGCCATCCGCATGCGACAACGAATACGGCAGGGTAATCAGGCCAAGGGTTAACTGCACCCACAGAATAATCAGGATGGCAAGATCGGTGCGGTGGCTGGTCAGACGGATACGCGGGTCAAATATCCGACGATGGATAAGCAGACTCAGACCGATGAAACAGATGAATCCCGCCACACCGCCCGCAACTACGGCCACCAATTGTTTATTGCCCGGACTGATGAAGGGCTCATATACCCAGTGCGGCGTCAACAGGCCAAAAAAATGTCCGAAGAAAAGAAACAGTATGCCGATGTGGAACATGTTGCTGCCCCAACGTAGTGTCCCGGTACGCAGCATTTGCGACGAGTCGCTCTTCCAGGTGTATTGATCCCGGTCGTAGCGCGCCAGACTGCCGACCAGGAAAACCACCATGCAAATATAGGGGTAAGCGCTGAAGAAAAAGCTATGCAGAAAGGTTTGAAAGGTATTCATGTGACCGCTCCTGTATTGGCGTTCTTGCGGACAAAGTGGATGGGCTGCGCCTCACCAGGCTTGGCCTGGCCCTTGACCGAGCACCCGTCAAAAGCCGGCGGCTCAGACCAGGTCTCATCCAGCGGCTGCTCGACGGCAAGCTTGACGGCTTGCGCCTTTTCACCGGCAAGCTCCAGCAAGGCACCCAATACGCTGGCGTAAGGGCTTCCTCGTTGTTGCAGGGCGCTGAATATGGAGTTGAATATATGGGACATTTCTCCAAGAAAAGCGCGTGCCTCACGCAGTGGCTGCGTGGACACGAACTCCAGCACAGCCGGCAGGTAATCCGGCAGTTCACCGGGCGCCAGAAACAAGCCTGCTTTTTCGTAAGTTTGCGCAAGGTCAATCATTGCCGGACCACGGTCGCGTGAGTCCCCGTGCACGTGTTCGAACAGGTGCAGCGAAGTAGCACGGCTACTGTCAAACAACTGTACATAGTCCGCCTCTGACTCGAGAGGGTCAGTTTGAACCAGCTTATTAATCAGACTTTCCAGTTCTTCCAGGCGCACAGCCGACAGCGCACACTCGCCACGAAGAATTGCAGGCATTTCGGGCAGG
>JBBKXO010000275.1:0-12803 GCA_037969525.1 Burkholderiales bacterium
AGAGCCCCGCCATTTCCGGCCGGCGCTCTGCATCCATTCGTCTTTGCGGTTCGTGTCGCATCTCATCGCAGCTTCAACGTCGACAGGCCGATCAGCACCAGCATCATCGTGATAATCCAGAAGCGCACGACAACCTGGTTCTCTTTCCAGCCCTTCAATTCGTAGTGATGGTGCAGCGGCGCCATGCGGAATATTCGCTTGCCGGTCAGCTTGAAAGAAGCCACCTGCAGCATCACCGACAGCGTCTCGACAACAAACACGCCGCCCATGATGAACAGCACGATCTCCTGGCGCACGATGACGGCAATCGTGCCCAGCGCCGCACCCAGTGCCAGCGCGCCGACGTCGCCCATGAACACTTCCGCCGGATAGGCGTTGAACCACAGGAAAGCGAGACCTGCGCCGGCTATCGCGCCACAGATCACCGTCAACTCACCTGCGCCCGGGATATAGGGGAAAGCCAGATATTTGGCGAACACCGCGTTGCCCGCCACGTAGGCGAATATGCCGAGGGCGCTGCCAACCATCACCGTGGGCATGATCGCCAGTCCGTCGAGACCATCCGTCAGATTGACTGCATTGCTGGTGCCGACAATCACGAAATAAGTCATCGTGATGAATCCGATCGTGCCCAGCGGATAGGCCAGTTGCTTGAAGAACGGCACGATGAGTGCCGTTTGCGCCGGCAGATTGCTCGAATAGGCGATGAATATGGCCGCACTCAACCCGATAACCGATTGCCAGAAAAACTTTACCCGTGCCGACAGTCCCTTCGGATTGCGGTGCACCACCTTGCGGTAATCGTCAACCCAGCCCACGGCGCCGAAACCCACCATTACGCTCAACACGATCCAGACCAGGCGATTCTGCAGGTCGGCCCACAGCAGCGTCGTAATAATGATGGATACCACAATCAACGCGCCGCCCATGGTCGGCGTACCGGCCTTCACCAGGTGCGTTTGCGGCCCGTCATCGCGCACCGCCTGGCCGATCTTGTAGGCTGCCAGCTTGCGGATTAATCCGGGACCGACGACGAAAGAAATGATCAGCGCGGTCAGGCAGGCCAGTACGGCGCGCAGCGTGAGGTAACTGAACACGTTGAAGGCGCGTACATACTGTTCCATCCATTGCGCGAGTTCGAGCAGCATGCTCTAAGCCCCCGCCTTGGTGTTGACTTGCGTCGCTTCGAAACTGCGCACCACCCGTTCCATCTGCATGAAGCGCGATCCTTTGACGAGCAACGTGGTCTGCGGACCGAGTTCATTACCGACGTCAGTAATCAATTCCTCGATACGCGGGTAATGGCGGGCGCCGGCGCCGAAAGCGCGCGCCGCCACCGCCGCCAGATCGCCCAGCGTGTACAGCCGTTCCACGCCGGCCGCCCTTGCATACACGCCCACTTCCTCGTGAAACGCCACGCCCTGCGTGCCGACTTCTCCCATGTCAGCGAGCACCAGCAACCTGCGTCCCGGGGCGCGTGCCAGCACATCGATCGCAGCGCGTACCGAATCGGGGTTGGCGTTATAGGTGTCATCGATCAGCGTCGCTCCGCGCATGCCGGCTTTCACCTGCAATCTGCCCTTGACTGCAACAAAACGGGAGAGCGCCTGTGCGCAGACTACGTGCGGCACACCGGCTGCAGTGGCAGCAGCCATCGCCGCCAGCGCATTACGCGCGTTATGCTCCCCGGCCACCGGCAACTCGAACGCGGCTGACCCCTCGGGCACGGTAACCGTCAAGCTGCACGATGCGGCTCCCAAGGCGCACTGCGCACGGACCGCCGCCGCATGCTGCAGGCCAAAATCACGCAGCGTGCGCTTGCCCGCCGCGGCACGCCATGTGTCGGCGTAGGCATCATCGGCATTAATCACCGCAACGCCATCGGCAGGCAGCGCGCGGATCAGGCTCGCATGCTCCTCGGCAACATCGGCCACCGTATGCATGAACTCCTGGTGTTCGCGCTGTGCATTGTTGACCACCGCAATCGTCGGCGCGGCGATACCCGCGAGTTGTGCCGTCTCCCCGGGATGATTCATGCCGATTTCCACTACTGCCGCCCGGTGTGCGGCGCGCAGCGCGAGCAGCGTCAGTGGCATGCCTATGTGGTTATTGAGGTTGCCGCGGGTTGCGAGTACGGCAGCATCACCGAAATGCGCGCGCAGACAGACGGCAATCATTTCCTTGACCGTGGTCTTGCCGTTGGAACCCACCACCGCAATCAGTGGCAGACTGAATTTCCGGCGCCAGTGCGCAGCCAGTTGGCCCAGGGCAACCGTCGTGTCAGCCACCACAGTGGCCGGCACGGCCGGCGGCGATCCCGCATGCGCACGATCGATCAATACGGCGATGGCGCCCGCCGCGGACGCCTGTTTAATGAAATCGTGGCCGTCGTAGCGTTCTCCGCGCAGCGCCACAAACAAATCACCTTTTTTCACGGCACGACTGTCGGTACAGACGTCTTCGAAACGCACATCGGCACCATGCAGTTTGCCGTCCAGCACCGTCACTGTCTGGGCCAGCGTCATCACCGCGAACTCCTGGCCAGTACATTGCGCACCACGGCCGCGTCGTTGTAGCGGCGGCGCACACCACGGATTTCCTGATAGCGCTCGTGGCCTTTGCCCGCGATCAGCACGATGTCGCCACGCTGCGCCTCGTCCAGCGCCCGCTTCACCGCCAGCCGCCGGTCTGCGATCTGTTCGTGCGCGCCGGACACACCCTCGGCAATGTCGGAGATGATGGACTGCGGATCCTCGTTCCGGGGATTGTCGCTGGTAATGATCACGCGGTCGGCAAGATGTGAGGCCACGGCACCCATCAGCGGGCGCTTGCCGCGATCGCGATCGCCGCCGCAACCGAACACACAAAACAGGCGCGACCGCGGACCTGCCGCCGCTCGCAGGCTAAGCAACACCTGCTCCAGTGCATCCGGCGTATGTGCGTAATCCACGATCACCAACGGCGCACGGCCCCCGCCATAACGCTCGGTACGTCCAGGTAACGGCCTGACTTGCTCGAGTGCGGCAACGGCTTTGTCCAGGCCGACATCGCTGGCCAGCAGCACCGCCAGCGACCCCAGCAGATTCGCCGCGTTGAACGCGCCAATCAGCGGGCTCTGTAACGTGGCCTTGCCCCATGGCGAAGCGATGTCAAAAGACATGCCGTCCAGCCCCAGGCGCAGATTGCGACCCTCCACGCAGGGCAGCCGTGCGCGCGACACCCGCCCCTTGAAGCTGTAACCCAGCGCCTTCGCGCGACTGTGCTTCCAGCGCTGCGCGAGCTCCCGGCCGAAAGCGTCGTCCATATTGAGAACGGCGTGGCTAAGAGTGGGCCAGCGAAACAGCCGCGCCTTCGTTGCCTTGTAGTGCCGCATCGTGCCGTGAAAATCGAGATGATCACGCGTCAGATTGGTCAGCAGCGCCACATCGAACTTGACGCCCGACAACCGATCCTGTGCCAGCCCGTGCGATGAAACCTCCATGGACACTGCGCGCGCACCGGCACGCTTCAGGTTGCGCAGGCGCGCATGCAGTGACACGGCATCGGGCGTAGTGTTGGCATGCGCCTCGAGCCGCCCCGGGAATCCGCTTCCCAGAGTGCCGATCACCGCGCATTTGCGCCGCGTGCGGGTCAGCGATTGCGCGATCCACTGGCTGCACGAGGTCTTGCCGTTGGTGCCGGTAACGCCGATGGTCCACAGTTGCGCGCCGGGATTGCCGTAAATTTCGCTGGCGATCACCCCGGCATGGCGCCGCAATTGCGGAATGCCGAGATTAGGCGTCCGCCAGCGGGCATTCCACGCATATTGCTCGGTATCCCACAACACCGATGACGCGCCGTTGGCAATTGCCTGTCCGATGTAGTCACGGCCATCGCGCGTTTCGCCGGGATAGGCCACGAAGGTGTCGCCCGGCCGAACCATCCGGCTGTCGATGGTCAGCCGGCGCGGGCCGAGCTGGCGTACGGCCTGCAAATCGGGGCGAGCGGCCGCGGGCATCACACCTCCTCCCGCACAACCGGTACATTTTCAGGGCTCAGTACTGTGGTTTTGGACGGCGCATCCGGAGGCACCGCGAGGAAGCGCAGTGTGCCAGCGGCAACCTTACTGAACACCGGTGCAGCAACCACACCGCCGAAGTGCTGGCCCGCGGAAGGCTCGTCGATCATCACCGCGATCACCACCCGCGGCCGCGATGCCGGCGCCATGCCGACAAACGACGCCACATATTTGTTGGCGGCATAACCCTTGCCTTCCAGCTTGTGTGCGGTACCGGTCTTGCCGGCAACGGTGTAACCGGATACCTGCGCACCCGGCGCAGTGCCACCGGGCTGGGCGGCGAGTTCCAGCATCTTGCGCACCGCCAGCGCGGTCTGTGCCGACACCACCCGCGTGCCCTGTACCGGATCGTCGCGCTTGAGCAGCGTCACCGGATAAAGCAAGCCATCCGAGGCAAACATGGTGTATGCACGCGCCAACTGCAGCAGCGACATTGAAATGCCGTAACCGTAGGACATGGTTGCCTGTTCGATCGGCCGCCATGTTGAGTACGCCCGCAGCCGTCCCGATACTTCACCGGGAAACCCCGAACGCGGCGGCGCGCCAAACCCGGCCCTGGTAAACAGGCTCCACAGCATCTCCGACGACAGCGCGAGACCCATTTTTGCGGTGCCCACATTGGAGGATTTCTGAATCACCTGCGCAACTGTCAGCGCGCCCTGGGGATGCGCATCATGGATGGTGCGATTACCGATGGTCAGTTGGCCGGGTGCCGTCTGAATTATGGTCTCGGGCTTGTATAACCCCGCTTCCAGCGCCGCCGCCGCAGTAAATGGTTTCAGCGTTGAACCAGGCTCGAACAAATCGGTGACTACGCGATTACGCGTGCGATGTGCGTCGAACTTGCCGCGGTTGTTCGGGTTGTAGGCCGGCATATTCGCCATGGCAAGGATTTCACCGGTATCTGCATCGAGCACGACGATCCCACCCGCCTTGGCACGATGCGCTGCAACGGCAGCCTTGAGTTCGCGGAACGCCAGATACTGGATACGCGTGTCGATCGACAACGTCAGCCGTTGTCCATTTTGCGGCACACGGATGCTCTCCACGTCCTCGACGCTGCGGCCCAACCGATCCTTGATCACACGGCGACTGCCGGGTTTGCCGGCCAGCGTGTCTTCAAAAGCCAGCTCCAGCGCCTCCTGTCCCTTGTCATCAATGCCGGTGAAACCAATGATGTGTGACATCACTTCGCCTGCCGGGTAATAGCGGCGATGCTCGCGCTGCAGAAACACGCCCGGTATCCCCAGTTGCACCACCCGCTCCGCCTGTTCGGGCGGCAACTGGCGTTTCAGATAGACAAATTCACGCTGCGTGTCGGATAAACGCGTCCGCAGTTCATCGTTGCTAATGTTGAGCAGCTGGGCGAGATTGCGCAATTCAGCGGGTTCCGCCTCGACGTCGGCGGGGCTGGCCGCCACGGCTTCCACCGGAGTCGAAATGGCCAGCGGCTCGTTGTTTCGGTCAACAATCATGCCGCGGCTGGCGCCGATCTCGACCACGCGGGAATAACGGGATTCACCCTTGCGCTGCAGGAAATCGTTATTCAGCGCCTGCAGCCACAGTGCGCGACCGGCCAGACCAATAAACCAGGCGAGCATCACCACTAACAGCAGGTTGGCCCGCCATGCCGGCAGGCAAGTTACAGGTGTGCGTGCCGGCGCCGGTCTCATGGCCTGGCCTCCGCAGGCACCACTTCCAGGCGCCCTGCTGCCGGCAATTGCATATTCAATTCACGGGTGGCGATGCGCTCGACGCGCCCATGGGTGGCCCAGGTGCCCTGTTCGAGCTGCAGCTGGCCCCACTCGACTTCGAGTTTCTTGGCGATGACCTGCTCTTTCTGCAAGTCGCCGTAGAGTTTGCGCCCCTTGTGCTGCGTGGCAACCACTGCCAACGCACAGGCCATCAGCACTGCCAGCAGTATGAATATGAAGCGTTCGATCATGTGTCACCTGCCGCGGTGCGCTCGGCGACGCGCATCACTGCGCTGCGCGCACGCGGATTGGCTGCAATTTCTGCTGCGCTGGCACGCTGCGCCCGCCCCACCAGTCGCAAAAGCGGTTGCGGCAGATCGCGGGCACGCACCGGCAGGCGCGACGGCAGCACATCTGCCTTCGACTGCGCACGCAGGTATCGCTTGACGATGCGGTCCTCGAGCGAATGAAAACTGATGACCGCCAGCCTGCCACCGGGATTGAGCAGGGCCGTGCACTGCGGCAACACTACCGATAGCTCCTCAAGCTCCTGATTGATGTGAATCCGTAGAGCTTGAAACGTGCGCGTCGCCGGATCCTGGCGTGGTTCGCGCGTGGGAACGGCTTCTGCCACGATCGTGGCAAGTTGTCTTGTGGTGTCAACTGGTCCATTCGCCCTAGCCGCAACAATCGCTGCTGCAATCTGTTTAGCAAACCGTTCTTCGCCATGATTTTTGATTACCCCCCTGATATCCGCTTCATCTGCTGTATTCAGCCACTGCGCTGCACTAACGCCGTGACCGGGATCCATGCGCATGTCTAGCGGCCCGTCGCGCCGGAAACTGAATCCGCGACCGGCTTCCTCCAGTTGCGGCGAGGACACACCGATATCCAGCAACAACCCGTCCACGCCGTTAATCCCCTCGTTTTGCAAAGTTTCACCGACACTACTGAACGCGCTGTGCCGCATCGCGAACCGCGGATCGCGTATTGCTTCACCAGCTTTCACCGCCTCGGGGTCGCGATCGAGCGCAATCAACCGCCCTCCTTTGCCCAGCTGCTCCAGAATCAGGCGGCTGTGGCCGCCTCTGCCAAATGTGCAATCGACATAAATGCCTTCCGCCCGGATGTTCAATGCTGCTATCGCTTCCTGCGCGAGTACCGCGGCATGTGTGCCGCTCGTCACAAGGAGAAATCCTCCAGCTCGGCAGGCAGTCCGCCGGCGCCAAAGCCACCGGCGTTTTCAATTAACTGTGTCCAGCGCTCCTCGTTCCACAGTTCGAATTTGCGGCCCTGTCCGACCAGCACCACGCTCTTCTCCAGTTGCGCGAAACGCCGCAGTTCCGGAGAAATCAGCACGCGCCCTGCTCCGTCCATGTCGACATCGACTGCGAATCCGATCAGACGACGCTGCAACTCGCGCACGCGCGGATCAAGATTCGACAGGCCTTCGAGTTTTTGCTGGATGATTTCCCAGTCCGGCAGCGGATAGAGCAGCAGACAGCGGTCAGCATCTGCGGTGATGACCAGGTGGCCCGCACAACGCTCAAGCAGCGTGTCGCGATGGCGTGCCGGTACGGCGAGCCTGCCTTTGCTGTCCAGATTGAGTTGTGCAACACCACGAAACACGCGCTCTCCCCTTGCTGAGTGGGAGCCCGGTGCTGCCTAGATCGGCAGGCATTTCTCCCACTTTCTACCACTTCGTCCCACTATAAATAAGTGGGCTCGGGCGGTCAAGGGTCGAATTACCAAATTCCTTTTTTACGACAATGACTTACGGCAACTTGTTGATATCAGTTTTTGCTTTTTTTTGCTATCGAAATAAACCAATAAAAACAATAAGATATTGCGCGTACTGAAAGTAGCGCATTAAGTAATTATGCTTAAAAATCAGGCAATTACAGCAAAATGGCCGCGTCGCCACCTAGCGACAGCGTGCTGTATCGTCTGAAAAAAGATGAAGCTGGCCGGTAAGCCGGGTTCTGTCGTGGACAGTCATTCCTCTGGGCCGGGCATTACTGCACGGCTCAAGCCACCTACCCGCAAGCTCGGCGGGACGCGTCAACGCTTGCCTATTCGGTGTTGCTCCGGGTGGAGGTTACCGCGTTTCACCCCGACGGGTTGCATGTCCGGTGCCGGGATACGTTGCCGCACCCCACACGCTCTTGCGAGACTTTGCCGCCTTGCGGCGGCGAAGCCCGGATACGTGAGCCCGTCGGACTCGTCTCTGTGGCCCTATTCCTCGCCTCACGGCGGACGGGGGTTACCCGTCACCCTACCCTGTGGAGCCCGGACTTTCCTCTATGCACGGCACGGATGGGTTGCCCCGCCCGGTTTGTTCCGCACACAGCGACTGCCTGGCCAGCTTCGCCGCGGATTTTATCATGCGAACTCCAGCCGCCCGGCACGAGGCTCATGATTAGCGGGCTGCCCGTGTCTGCACTGCCGCCAGCAACTTGTGCAGGTGATAATCGCGCACGCCCAGCGCGTCGAGATGACGCAGCGTATTCACCAGGTAGTCAACATTGGGCCCGCGCTCGCCGCAACAACCGGCAATGATTTCTGCTGCATCCTCGATTTCCAGGCGCCCTGCGTAACTCTCATGCCGGCGGTTGGCCAGGAAAGTCAGTGCTGTGCGTCGCTGAGCACCGATCGCCACCGGCAACAACCGCGGCACGTAAACCCGCCGCCGCATTTCCTGCAGCCACAGGATTTCGAGCACAGCGGGCACTTCGGCTGCCGCAATGCGATAGGCCGTGCCCCTGCAGGCACCACCGCGGTCCAGTCCGAGCACCAGACCCGGCGCAGATATCGTGCCGCGGTAACGACTGGAATAAACGCAAAACGCACGATGATATCCGCGCAACAACGCCGATGCTGCAGCCTTGGGTTGAAAGCCGGGGTTCCACATCAGCGAACCGTAAGTGAACACCCACAGGTCGCCGCGCGGCAGATCAAGCCGGCTGTAATGAAAAGGATCTTCGCGCGGCAACGGTTTGGACGCGCTGTAATCGGAGCGCCGTGGCGGGGACACGCTCAAGAGTCGGCCATCCTCCATTGAATCGCGGCGCCGGCGCGCATCGGCACCAGCGTATCGTCACCGAAAGGCACGTGCGCCGGCACCTGCCACGGCTCCTGCACCAGGGTAATTGTTTGCGTATTGCGCGGCAGCCCGTAGAAATCAGCACCGAAATGACTCGCGAATCCTTCGAGACGGTCTAGAGCGCCAGCAGCTGCGAAAACCTCTGCGTAGAGCTCGATGCCGGCGTGCGCGGTATACATGCCGGCACAGCCGCAATCGTTTTCCTTGGTATGCCGCGCGTGCGGCGCACTGTCCGTGCCGAGAAAAAATTTTGGATTCCCGCTGATCGCCGCGGCCACCAGTGCCTCCCTGTGCACTTCGCGTTTCAGTATGGGCAGGCAGTAATGGTGCGGCCGCACGCCACCCGTGAACAACGCGTTGCGGTTCAGCAGCAGATGCTGTGGGGTGATCGTGGCCGCGATGCGCGCAGGGGCTGCAGTGACAAATGCTGCGGCCTCACGCGTGGTGATGTGCTCCATGACCACCTTGAGTTTACTGAATCGCCCGATCAGCGGCTCCAGCGTGCGTTCGATGAACACCCTTTCGCGATCGAACACATCAACTGCGGTGTCGGTGACTTCACCATGCACCAGCAGCGGCAGTCCGGCCTGCTCCATCGCCGCCAGCACCGGAAAACATTTCTCAATCGCCGTGACTCCGGAATCCGAATTGGTGGTGGCGCCTGCGGGGTAATACTTGACTGCGTGTACCGCGCCGCTTTGTTTTGCTTTCGCGATTTCATCCGGCCGCGTCTTGTCGGTCAGGTACAGCGTCATCAGCGGCTCAAAACGGCTGCCACGGGGCAGTGCGGCGAGTATGCGTTCGCGGTACGCCAGCGCCAGCTCGGTGGTCGTCACCGGCGGCTTGAGATTGGGCATGACAATGGCACGGGCGAATCGCGCAGCCGTGTGGGGCAGCACATCGCGCATGGCCACCCCGTCGCGCAGGTGCAGGTGCCAGTCGTCGGGCCGGGCTATGGTGACTGATTGGGGAATGGAAGGCATGGCGTGAAGTGCATCATGGCGCGGTGAATGTTAAACGCTGAATGGCCAACAGTAAATTAAATCCGCAACTCCGCTTGCAGATCATGTCTCTTCCTTGAGGCCGAGCGCACGCTGATAGAGGGCATTGCGGTTGCCGCCGGTCAGCTTGACTGCCAGGCCCACCGCCTGCTTCAGCGGCAGTTCATCGAGCAGCACTTTGAGCACGGCCTCGGCATCCGCACCGTCATCGTGCCGCACATCCGGCGCTCCCTGAACGGCCAGCACGAACTCCCCGCGCTGGCGGTAGTCATCGGCCTGCAGCCATGCCACGGCGGCATCGAGTCGGCAACGATGCACCGTCTCGTGAATCTTGGTCAGTTCGCGCGCAATGAGGATGTCCCGCTCGCCCCCCAGGGCGGCGCAGATGTCGGTGACGCTGTCGAGTACGCGATGCGGCGCTTCGTAGAACACCAACATCGCGGTTTGCGCAGCGAGTCCCGCAAGCACGCGCCGGCGTTCGGCGGCGCGCGCCGGCAAAAATCCGCAAAACAGAAACCGGCTCGCATCGAATCCGCTGACCGACAGCAGCGCCGCAGCGGCGTTGGCCCCGGGCACGGGAACGACCGTGTAGCCAGCCTCACGCACTGCGGCAACAACCTGTGCGCCGGGATCGGCGATTCCCGGCGTACCGGCGTCGCTGACCAATGCCACCGCCTTGCCATCGGCCAGCATCCCGATCACGCGTTCGGCGGCACGCCGCTCATTATGTTCATGCACCGCCACCATTTTCCCGGCGACACCATGCCGGTCCAGCAGCCTGGAGGTGACGCGGGTATCTTCCGCCGCGATCACATCTACGGCTTTCAGCACTTCCAGCGCGCGCAGCGTGATATCGGACAGATTTCCGATGGGCGTCGCGACTACATATAATGTACCTGTGTTGACGCTGCACCCTGTGTTTACACCCTGTTCAGCCACTGGTCCCCAATCATGATCCATCGTCTGCCGTATCTCGCCGCGATCTCCGGCCTCGCCTTCCTACTATACGGAGCGCCCGCGGCGTTGGCCAGTGACGCCGACGCGGCGTTAACCACTACCCAGGTGCCGCATATTGCACTGCTGCTGCCGGTCAAATCCAAGCTGTTCGGTCTGCATGCCAGAGCATTACGCGATGGTTTTCGGGCGGCCGCAAAGGTGCAGAGCCGCAGTGTACTGCCGGTACGCGAGTACGACGTCTCCGAAGACGTCGCCAATGTGCTGGAGGGATATCGCACGGCGGTTGCTGCCGGAGCCCAGGTCGTCGTCGGCCCCTTGACTCGGGACGCCGTTACCGCGCTGGCTTTCGGCGAGCCCGTGCCGGTGCCGACACTGGCGCTGAACATACCGGACCATACCGGCCGGACACCCGGCAACCTCTACACGCTCAGCCTGCAGGTCGAAACCGAAGCACGACAGGTTGCGCAGCTCGCGTGGCGCGAAGGTCGGCGCAACGCCGTCATCATCAGTGGCAGTGGTCCTGTGCAGCGCCGCATGCAGGCGGCATTTGCCGACGAGTTCTCACGCTTGGGCGGCAGGGTGGTGGACGCAGCGTACTCGGCGGATCCCGAAAAGCTGACCGTGATCGGGCGCAGCATCAGCAACCCGGCAGACCCCGACAAATTGAATGTCGCACGCAGCAGTGAAGACATGTACTTCCTGGCACTGGGTTATGCGGAGGCGCGCACTGCGCGCTCGTATCTTGGTGCAACGCCGATCTACGCAACCTCCAGTGTGCACATCGGTGACCCGGGCCCGCTCGCAGGTTACGACCTCGCCGGGGTCAGGTTCATCGATATGCCGTGGCTGCTGGAATCCAACCACGCCGCCGTGATGATCTATCCCAGAGCAAAACTCCTCGGCAGCGCCGACCTGGAGCGACTGTATGCGCTGGGCATCGACGCCTGGCGTGTCACCCAGTTGCTGCTTGCAGGGGCGCGGGACATCCGGCTCGATGGCGTCACCGGTCAACTGTCGCTGGGGCCCGACGGTCAGATTGAGCGGCAACTGGTTGCGGGACGCTATGTCGACGGTCGAATCCAGCTTACCGGACCCGCAACACGTGAATCTCCGCGGTGAACAGGCGGAAGCGCTGGCCGCCGAGTTCCTGCGCAGCCGGGGCCTGACAGTCACCGACAGGAATTACCGCTGCCGCTTTGGCGAGATAGATCTCATCGCCCGCGACGGCAAGACCATCGTATTCGTCGAAGTACGCAGCCGCACCAGTGCCGCATACGGCGGCGCGGCAGCTAGCATCAATTCGGCCAAACGCGACCGCCTGCTCAAAACTGCACGCCACTATCTGGCGGCAATTCATCCCCTGCCACCATGCCGTTTTGACGCCGTGCTGCTGACCGGAAGTTCGGCGGACATAGACTGGATACGCAACGCCATCGAAGAATAGATGGTCAGGCAGCCGCAGAGAGTACAATACCGGGCATCATGGATCTCATTGCCCGCATCAGCGAAAATTTTTCAGAGAGCGCCCACCTCAAGCTGCAAAGCATGGACGCGCTGGCCGCGCCCATTGCCGCTGGAGTGCAGGCGATGGTCCGTTGCCTGCAGGAAGACGGCAAGATTCTCGCCTGTGGCAATGGCGGTTCTGCTGCCGACGCGCAGCATTTTTCTGCGGAACTGCTGAACCGTTTCGAGGTCGAACGCCCCGGACTGGCTGCGATGGCACTGACGACAGACAGTTCAACTCTGACTTCCATCGCCAATGACTACGATTTTGCACAGATCTTTTCCAAGCAGGTACGCGCGCTCGGTCATGCCGGTGACGTGCTGCTGGCGATTTCTACCAGCGGCAACTCGCCAAATGTCATCGCGGCTATTGCTGCCGCCCACGAGTGCGACATGCGGGTGGTTGCGCTCACCGGACGCAATGGCGGGAAAATGGGCGAGATCCTGAAACCGGCGGACGTGCATATCTGCGTACCCGCTACGAGCAC